>JAWWOY010000470.1:0-3883 GCA_033851195.1 Kribbellaceae bacterium
TTGGACCGCGGGGTCCGGCCGATCGGCGACTGGTCGACGTGGATGACCTTGTCGACCTGCTCCATCCCGGAGATCTTCGTGTGCCGGCCGGGGATGGTCCGGGCGCCGTAGATCTGGCGCGCCAGCGAGGTGTAGAGGATGTCGTTCACCAACGTCGACTTGCCCGAACCCGAGACACCAGTGACGGCGACGAAGACCCCGAGCGGGATCGTCACGTCGATGTCCTGCAGGTTGTGCTCACGCGCGCCGTACACAGTGAGCTCGCGGCCCTCGGTCAGCGGCCGGCGTACGGCCGGGATCGGGATCTCCCTGCGACCCGAAAGGTACGCACCGGTGATCGAGTCCGGGTGGTTGCGCAGGTCCTCGACCGTGCCGGAGACGACGACCTGGCCGCCGTGCTCGCCGGCGCCCGGGCCGATGTCGACCACCCAGTCGGCGTGGTCGATGGTGTCCTCGTCGTGCTCGACCACGATCAGCGTGTTGCCCAGGTTCTTCAGCCGGACCAGGGTGTCGATCAGGCGGCGGTTGTCCCGCTGGTGCAGTCCGATGGACGGCTCGTCCAGTACATACAGCACGCCGACCAGGCCTGAACCGATCTGCGTGGCCAGCCGGATCCGCTGTGCCTCGCCGCCGGACAGCGAACCGGCCGGCCGGTTCAGCGCCAGGTAGTCCAGCCCGACATCGAGCAGGAATCGCAGCCGCTCACCGATCTCCTTGGTCACCCGCTCGGCGATCTGCCGCTCCCGCGGGGTCAGGTCCAGCCGGCTGAGGAAATCGTGCACCTCGTCGATCGACATCGCGCTGATCTCGGCGATGTTCTTGCCGCCGAGCGTGACCGCGAGCGAGATCGGCTTCAGCCGGGCGCCGTTGCAGGCCAGGCAGGGCACCTCGCGCATGTAGCCCTCGAACCGCTCCCGGCTGGTGTCGCTGGCTGCCTCCGCGTGCCGGCGCTCGACGTACGGGATGACGCCTTCGAAAGTGGTGTAGTACGAGCGCTCGCGACCGTACCGGTTCTGGTAGGAGACGTGGACCTGCTTCCCGTGACCGGTCAGCAGGGACTTCTTCGCCGCGGCCGGCAGCTCCCCGAACGGGGTCGAGGTCTTGATCTTCAGGTCCTTGGCCAGCGCCCCGAGCAGCCGCTCGAAGTACTGCGAGACGTGCGCCGCGGCCCAGGGCTGGATCGCGCCCTCGTCGAGCGACTTCGACGGATCCGGCACCAGCAGGTCCGGGTCCACCTCCATCCGGGTGCCCAGACCCGAGCAGACCGGGCACGCGCCGTACGGCGAGTTGAAGGAGAACGAGCGCGGCTCCAGCTCGTCGATCGCGAGCGGGTGATCGTTCGGACAGGAGAGCTTCTCGGAGAACCGGCGCTCGCGGTGCGGGTCGTCCTCCGGTACGTCGACGAAGTCCAGCGTCAGGATGCCGCCGGACAGCCCGAGTGCGGTCTCGACCGAGTCGGTCAGCCTGCGCTTGGCAGACTCCTTCACCGCCAGCCGGTCGACCACGACGTCGATGGTGTGCTTCTTCTGCTTGTCCAGCTTCGGCGGCTCGGTCAGCTGGATGGTCTCGCCGTCCACCCGGGCCCGGGAGAAACCCTGGCCGGACAACTGCCGGAACAGGTCGAGGTACTCCCCCTTGCGGCCGCGGATCACTGGCGCGAGCACCTGGAACCTGGTGCCCTCCTCCAACTCGAGCACCCGGTCGACGATCTGCTGCGGGGTCTGCCGGCTGATCGGCTCACCGCACTCGGGACAGTGCGGCCGGCCGGCCCGGGCGAAGAGCAGCCGGAGGTAGTCGTACACCTCGGTGATGGTGCCGACGGTCGACCGCGGGTTCCGCGAGGTGGACTTCTGGTCGATCGAGACGGCCGGCGACAGGCCCTCGATGAAGTCGACGTCCGGTTTGTCCATCTGACCGAGGAACTGGCGGGCATAGGCCGAGAGCGACTCGACGTAGCGGCGCTGGCCCTCGGCGAAGATGGTGTCGAAGGCCAGGCTGGACTTGCCGGACCCCGACAGCCCGGTGAAAACGATCATGGCGTCGCGCGGCAGGTCGAGCGAGACGTCCTTCAGGTTGTGCTCTCGCGCTCCACGCACGATCAGACGGTCAGACACAAGCGCACTCTCAGCCGTTTCTCGAGGTTTCAGGGGGCGGTCCGGAGGCCCGATCAGAGCTCCCGAACACGCTCCGGGGACATGCCCGACCATGCTAACGAGCCCCTCCGACAAAAACTTCCCCGTCGCTCCGGCCGGCGCCTCCGGAGGCCTTCGGTAGCCTCGGCAACATGCCCCCTCCAGAGGTTACCGATCGCCTGATCGACGAGATTCCGTCCGCTACCCGGCGACTGCTTGCCACTGCCGAACGGCTGACGGACACCGAGGTACGCCGGCCCAGCGGACTGCCCGGCTGGACAGTCGGACACGTGCTCAGCCACGTCGCCAGGAATGCCGACGCTCTCGGGAAGCTGTGCGACTGGGCTCGTACAGGAGTGCCCAAGCCGATGTACGCCTCAGCCGAGTCCCGTGACGCAGATATCGCCACCGGCGCCGCCCGCTCAGCCGTCGTACAGGCTGAGGACCTCGCAGCGACGTCCAGCCTGCTGCAGGAGAAGTTCCGGGCGCTCCCGGACGCGGCCTGGAACGCCAAGGTGACTTGGCCCAACGGGACGACCCGTACGGCTGACCAGATCGTCGTGTGCCGGCTCAACGAGATAGAGGTGCACCACGTCGACCTAGGCCTGGGTTACAGCTTTGACGACATGCCGGCTGAGACACGTGACGTACTACTTGGCTACGCGTCTGCGAGATGGCAGGCCGAGCTTGGCGTCGTTCTGCGGAGCACGGACACCCCGTGGTCATCGCCAGCAGACACGGCCGGTGCAAGGATCATCAGCGGTGGCAGCGCGGCTCTGCTCGGCTGGGTGCTAGGTCGCACCGACGGAACCACCCTCACGTACGACGGCATGCTGCCGGTCCTGCCGGCCTGGGGTTGATAGCAATGGGAGAGCGCATGAGTGAGTACAACGGCAACGTGCGAGTCGGCGGCCCTGTGCAGACACACGAGCTGGCCCGGCTGATGATCACCAAGGTCGCAGTCGGACCGATGGACAACAACGCCTACCTGTTGCGCTGCCGCCTCACCGATGAGCAGGTGCTGATCGACGCCGCCAACGACGCCCACACGTTGCTGACGCTGATCGGCGCCGGCGGCCTGGCCCGGGTGATCACCACCCACCGGCACGGCGACCACTGGCAGGCCCTGGCCGAGGTAGTGGCCAAGACCAACGCGATCACTGTCGCCGGCCGGTTCGATGTCAAGGGCATCCCGGTACCGACTACTGAGGCGGTGGGCGACGGGGATCGGATCCGCGTCGGCGAGGCGCAACTGGAAGTGATCCACCTGGTCGGGCACACGCCCGGCTCGGTAGCCCTCCTGTACGACGACCCGACCGGCGCGCCGCACTTGTTCACCGGGGACTCGCTGTTCCCGGGTGGCGTCGGCAACACCCATGGCGACCCGGCTGCCTTCGAGAGGCTGCTGGGCGATGTCCAGACCAAGCTGTTCGACCGTCTACCGGACGAGACCTGGGTCTATCCGGGCCACGGCGCCGACACCACCCTGGGGACCGAACGTCCGAGTCTGCCGGAGTGGCGCGCACGCGGCTGGTAACCAGGGACTACCAGTTACGCGGCTGGCGACCAGGGACTACCAGTTACGTACGTCTTAGTTACTTGCGGCCCTGCTTGGTCGGCGGCACGATCGCGCTGTCGCTCGGATTGGCTTTCGCCTGTTTGGGCTGCTTGGGCTTGCGGACTTCGCGTCCGCCTTTGTTCTTGGCCATGACGTACTCCAGGGGTCTATGACTCGGATCGGGCTGGGCTCT
>JAWWOY010000475.1:0-5507 GCA_033851195.1 Kribbellaceae bacterium
TCTCGACCTACCGCCTCGACTCACCGGTTTGATCGCCGGCGTACGGCCAGTTCAAGCGGGAGGTAGAGCATCAACGGCCTGTCCGAGCGGCATGTGGGACCACCGGACCCGCGAGCAGACCCAGGTCGAACGTGCACGCATACACAAGTCGTGGTTGGCGGCGGGGGCCAGGCGTGGGGAGTGCGTCCAGTGCGGACTTCTGTATGCGTGGACCTCCGGTCGGGCCGGGGCGGGCAGGCGAGCCAGTCGGGTCAGGGGAGTGGCGTCAGTTCAAGGGAGGGTGATGAAGTGGACCCTGGTGATCGCGAGGGCCGCACCGGAGCCGGTTGTGTCGAGGCGGACCCGCTGGCCCAGTCGGAGGAAGCGGACGGGGGTTTCGACAAGCGCCTCAGGGCCGAAGGAGAGCTCGATGCCGGTGTCGGTCAGTACAGCCCCGGAAGCGGTCTCGGTGTCGTAGTGGCTCACTGTTGCTTGCATGACGATCACGGTAGCTGGCCCGACTCAGCAGGCGAGGCCTTCGGTGCCGGTGGCTGCGCCTAACACCAAAGACATCATCTCCGCGGTCCACGGTCCCACCCCGAGCTGGACTGCCTGGGCGAGATCCGCCGCGGTGTCGACGTCCCGGCGTACTGAATCTATCGCGACAAGATCGACCGGTACGGCGCCTGAGGCCTGGTGCGCAAGGGCTGACCCGACGCCGAAGCGCGGGTCGAGCGGGACACCCGGGCTGGCGGTAAGCATCGTCGTACCGGTGCCGGGCAGGTCGATCACGAAGCTGCGGCCGGTACCACAAGCAGCCAGCGCGGCGGTCAGTTCGGCCGGGCGGAGTGCGGGCAGATCCGCGGAGAGCGCCACGACGCCATGGTCCGGGAACTCCCGCGCGGCGACTGCGGCGCCGTGGTTCAGGGCTTGGTTGAGCCCAGCGCTCGGGTGATCCGGAACCACCCGCGCTCCGAGTGCCGTGACGTCCGCGGAGACGACAGGATCCTCGGTGACGACCAGGACCACGCCGACCAGCGGCGAGGCCAGCGCAGCCACAGTAGTGTCCAGCGCGAAGGCGCGCGCGAGCTCCGGACGGTGCTGGGGGTAGGCGGTCGCGAGCCGGCTCTTCGCGATCGCCGTACGCTTCACCGGGATCACGAAGGTCCAGGGAGCGACCTGTGCGTCTGCCATCAGGCAGGATTCTCCCATGAGGGTGGAACGGACCAACGCCAGGAGGCACCAGTGAACGGCCAGCGAGACGCCGAGGGGCTCCGGCCGCGCCCGGGTTTCTGGTTCGGGCTCGTGGTGTTCCTCGTCAAACCGTTCCTGCTGCTCTGGACCAAGCAGGACTTCCGCGGCCGGGAGTTCATGCCGCGGACCGGTGGGGTGGTGTTCGCGGCCAACCACATCTCGCACTTCGACCCGTTCGTGCTCGGCTTCTACATCTGGGAGTGCCGGCGGATCCCGCGACTGCTCGGCAAGGCCTCGGTGTTCAAGCTGCCGATCGCCGGCCGGATCCTCGCGAGCGCCGGGCAGATCCCGGTCTATCGCGAAACGGCCGAGGCGGCGGACGCGTTCCGGGCGGCGGTGGCCGCGGTCGAGCAGGGTGAGTGCGTCGGTGTCTACGCCGAGGGCACCATCACCCGTGACCCCGACCTGTGGCCGATGACCGGCAAGACGGGCGCCGCGCGGATCGCGCTGATGACCGGCTGCCCGGTGATCCCGATCGCGAACTGGGGCGCGCACGAGGTGATCCCGCCGTACACGCACAGCTTCCGGCTGTTGCCGCGCAAGACAGTGCATGTGCTGGCCGGCGAACCGGTCGATCTGAGCGTGTTCCACGGCAAGCCGATCACGACCGAGCTGTTGCGCGAGGCAACCGAGGTGATCATGGCCGCGGTCGCGGCACAGCTCGGTGAGCTGCGCGGCGAGACACCGCCGAAGGAGCTCTACGACCTGCGCAGCCACCGCGCAGCGGAAGAGAAGAAGAACGTCACCGGTGAGGACGGGGAGGCGCGATGACGAAAGTTGCGGTGTTCGGTGCAGGCAGTTGGGGGACCGCGTTCGCGACGGTACTGGCCCAGGCGGGGAACCGGGTGTCGGTGTGGGGGCGCCGCGAGTCGGTCTGCGAGGCGATCAACAGCCGGCACGAGAATCCCGATTACCTGCCCGGGCTGCGGTTACCCGACGCGATCACCGCGACGCACGATCCGGCCGAGGCCGCCGCCGGCGCGGAGGCGATCGTGCTGGCGGTACCGAGCCAGTCACTGCGGGACAACTTGAAGGACTGGGCCGGCGTGCTGCCGTCCGCCGTGCCGCTGGTGAGCCTGATGAAGGGCGTCGAGGTCGGTACGACGAAGCGGATGAGCGAGGTGATCGCCGAACTCACCGGAGCCGGTCCCGAACGGATCGCCGTGGTCTCCGGCCCCAATCTCGCGCGCGAGATCGCCGAGGGCCAGCCGGCCGCCGCAGTGGTCGCCTGCACCGACGAAGGCACCGCCGAACGGTTGCAGAAGTTGTGCCACTCGCCGACCTTCCGCCCGTACACGAACAACGACGTGATCGGCTGTGAGTTGGGTGGCGCGACCAAGAACGTGATCGCGCTCGCGGTGGGGATGGCGGTCGGGCTCGGCTTCGGGGACAACGCCCGCGCGTCCGTGATCACCCGGGGGCTGGTCGAGACGGCCCGGCTCGGTACGGCGCTGGGCGCTGACGAGCACACCTTCTCCGGACTCGCGGGTCTGGGTGATCTGGTCGCGACCTGCTCGTCGCCGCTGTCCCGGAACCGGAGCTTCGGCGAGAAGCTCGGTCAGGGTATGACGGTGGCCGAGATCGCGGGGGCCACTCGCCAGGTCGCCGAGGGGGTCAAGTCCTGCGCATCGATCTCCGAACTGGCCCACCACCACGACGTCGAGATGCCGATCGCCGAACACGTCACCCTGGTGGTGGCGGGGTTGATGACCCCGAAGGACATGCTCTTCAGCCTGGTCTCCCGCTCCGCGAAGTCCGAACGCTGGGGCTAGAGCTGCGCGAAGGCATGATCAAGCACCATCGTGGCGGCGCCCAGGACGGCGGCCTGCTGGCCTGAACGGGAGGCGACCACTTGTAGTTCGGTCGTGGCGAGCGGCAAGGATCTCGCGTAGATCGCTTCGCGGATGCCGGCCAGCAGACTGTCGCCGGCCTGCGACAAGGAGCCGCCGATCACCAGGACGGACGGATTGAGCAGGCTGACGCAGGCCGCGAGAACCGCGCCGATCTCCCGCCCTGCCTGACGGACTGCCTGGATCGCCGCCGGGTTGCCGGCCCGGACCAACGCCACCACGTCCTGGCTGTTCTCCGCGGGTAAGCCGGCGGCGCGAAGCTGGGCGGCGACGGCAGCAGCGCTGGCGATGGCCTCCAGACAGCCCGTGTTACCGCACCGGCACAGCTCGGTGTGACCGCCCGGCGCCTGGATGTGGCCGATGTCGCCGGCCGCGCCCTGGGCTCCGCGGTGCAACCGGCCGCCGCTGATCACGCCGGCGCCGATGCCGGTGGCGACCTTGACGAACAGCAGGTGCTCGACGCCGGCGTACTCGGTGGCGTGTTCACCGAGGGCCATCATGTTGACGTCGTTGTCCACCAGTACCGGTCCGGCGAGCTCGCCGCCGAGGTGACCGACGACGTCGTACGAATCCCAGCCGGGCATGATCGGCGGATGGTTCGGCCGGCCGGTCAGATGCTCGACCGGACCGGGGAGACCGACGCCGGTGCCGGCCAGATCGGCCGTCGGCCGACCGGTGCCGGCCAGCAAAGTGCGCCCGTGCTCGGCGATCGCGCCCAGCACGACCGCAGGACCCTCGGCGATGTTCAGCGGAACTGTGATGCTGTCCAGGATCGCCCCGGTGAGGTCGGTCAGTGCTACCGCCAGATGTGTCGCGCCCACGTCGGCGGCCAGGATCACCCGCGCCTCCGGGTTGAAGGCGAACCGGGCCGGTGGCCGCCCGCCGGTGGAAGCCGCCTCACCCGACGGTACGACGAGTCCGCTGGCGAGCAGTGCCTCGATCCGCCCGGCCACGGTGGATCTGGCCAGCCCGCTCAGGTCGATCAACTCCGCCCGGGTCCGGGGCCGGCCGTCCAGCAGCAGCCGCAGCAGCGTGCCCGCGCCGGCGACCGCCGTACTGACAATTGCTGGGTGGGTAGTAGCCATGGCTGGACTTCCGTACGTCGTGGGCGAGACTTTTGCTTGACAGAAAACGAAAGTCTCGCATAGCGTCCTGGGCGTGTCCACCTCCACTGCGAAGAAGCCACTCAAGGTCGGGATCGTCGGCGGCGGCTTCATGGGTCGCGTGCATGGCCGGTCGGCGCGGGTCGCGGGCGCGCGGGTGGTGGGAGCCGTCGGTTCGAGCCCGGATCGCGCCGCAGCCGCCGCCGAGGCGACCGGTGCCGAGCACGGCTACGCGGATCTCGACGAACTGCTGAGCAGCAAAGCCGAGCTCATTCACATCTGTACGCCGAACAACACCCATCTGCCAGTGGCTCTGCGGGCACTCGAGGCCGGCAAGCACGTCATCTGCGAGAAGCCGCTCGCCACTTCGGCGAAGGATGCGACCGGGTTGCTGGCCGCCGCGCACGAGGCAGGGCTGGTGGCGACGGTGCCGTTCGTCTATCGCTACCACCCGATGGTGCGAGAGTTGCGCACCCGGATCGCGGCCGGTGATGCCGGGCAGATCACCAGCCTGCATGGCAGCTACCTGCAGGACTGGCTCGCCGGCGCCGACGACCAGAACTGGCGCGTCGACGACCAGGCGGGCGGCCCGTCGCGCGCGTTCGCGGATATCGGCTCGCACTGGTGCGACCTGACCGAGTTCGTCACTGGCGACCGGATCGCCGACATCAGCGCGCAGACCCGGACCGTGCGCTCCCAGCGGGGCGGTGTGGAGGTGCGGACCGAGGACCTGGCGACAGCTCAGTTCCGGACCGCTGCCGGTGTGGTCGGCACGATCGTGGTCAGCCAGGTCGCGGCCGGGCGCAAGAACCGCCTGTATCTGGAGGTGTCCGGCACGGTGTCGAGCTTCGGCTTCGACCAGGAGGACCCGGACCGGCTGTGGGTCGGCCGGCGCGACGCAAGCCAGCTCTTGACCCGCGATCCCGAAACGCTGAGCCCGCCCGCGGCCCGGGTGAACCGGCTGCCCGCCGGGCACGCCCAGGGCTACCAGGACGCCTTCGACTTCTTCGTCGCCGACAGCTACGCGGCGGTGCTCGGTGACCGTCCGGACGGTCTGCCGGACTTCGCTGCCGGAGCCCGTTCCGCCCGCCTTGTGGACGCCGTACTGCGGTCAGCTGCCGCGGACGGCGCCTGGACATCCGTCGAGAACTGAATCCGAGAACTGAATCACTGAGGAGCCTGCGCATGCCACGCCCGATCACCCTGTTCACCGGCCAGTGGGCCGACCTGCCGTTCGAGGAGGTCTGCACCCTCGCCTCCGAATGGGGGTACGACGGCCTGGAGATCGCCTGCTCAGGCGACCACTTCGACGTCCAGCAGG
>JAWWOY010000655.1:0-6244 GCA_033851195.1 Kribbellaceae bacterium
GCGGGTAGGTGGTCACGATCGCGTCGCCGCTGAACACGAAAAAGATCGCCTGGCCGTCCTTGATCACCTTCAGCAGCGACCCGTCCCGCACGGTCAGCGCATGCTCGATCGCCTTCTTCCGGGCGGAGCGCTTCGCCAGCGCCGCCTGGATGGCCTGCTGTGCCGGTTCGCGGCCGTGCTTGACCGCCTGGAAAGCCACCGGCCCGTACCGGACGCCGTACTTGACCGCGTTCCTGACCAATCGACCCCGCGCGTTAGCCATACCCCCGACTGTACTGATCGGACCAGTCCACCCGCGTGACGTCGCCGGGTCGGCGCGGCCCGCGGACCAGCCGGGCCAGCGCAGGGGCCGGACCAGCCGGGCCAGGGCAGGGGCCGGGCGACTTCCCGCCTCGACTCGCCGATACCACCTCGTCATGCCGCCTCGACACGCCCGCCCAAGTGCCGGAGTACGGAGTGTTGAAGCGGGAGGTGGAGCGTTGACGGCCTGTCGGAGCGGTAAGTGGACCAACCCGCGGCGTGTTCAGGCGGCGAGTGGAACTGCGTCGAGCGAAGACTGATCGGGACGCCCAATGCACGCAGAACTCCGCGGAGCCCGCGCGTCGTGCGCGTGCAGGTCACCCGCCCGAACGAGCTCCGTGTGCACGGCGGTTGAGCCGGCGCGTCGTGCGCGTGCAGGTCACCCGTTCGAACGAGTTCCGTGTGCACGGCGGTCCGACACTCCGTCATAACGCAAGAGAACGGTAGGCCCAGGATTGAACGGCGGGGCGGGCTGGATGACGGCGGCCAGGGGTGACGGCAAACCCGGAGGCGACGGCAAACCCGGAGGCGACGGCAGGTCCGGGGGTGACCGCGGGCCGGGGGTGACCGCGGGCCGGCGCCGGGTGACGGCGGGACCGGGCGCCGGGTGACGGCAGGACCGGGCGCCGGGTGACGGCGGGACCGGGCGCCGGGCGGACTGGGGCCGGGGGCGGCGTGGTTGGGGTGAACGGGCCGGGTCGGGCTGCGGCGGTCGGTGGCGTCGGGCACCATGGTGCGGTGACCCTACCTACGCCGCGCCGGCCGATCCTGCCGGGTGCCAAGCTGTTCGAGTCGCTCCCCGGCGCCTACGACCCCTCGGCCGTTGCCGAGGTGGCGCACCGGACCGCGGAACTGCTCGTGCGCGGCGCCCGGTCCAGCGAGGACCAGGAAGTGATCGCGCGGGTGATCAAGCTGGCCGACGACTACGGCCTCGATGAGCTTGCGCATCTGTGGTCCGACTCCCCCGCCGACTCGTTGCCCGGGACGTTGTGGCGGCTCTACCTGCTGCGCTCGTGGGTGCACTCTCACGCCGAGACCGTCTCGCGGGAGTACTCCACCGGCCGCGAGTACGCCGAGGTGCACGCTGTGGTCGCGGGGGTCGCCGACCCGCCCGGCCCGACGGAGGTGCGGGACATGGTCGACGCCGTCCTGCGCGGTCTCGCGACGGGGGATTTCGCGACCACGCTGGACCGGGCGGCGGCGTTCGCCCGGATCGTCGCGACCGGTCGGGCCCATCTCGCTGACGATGGCCACGAGCAGGTTCGGTCCGCATCCCGGCTGGTCGAGATGGCGGATCAGCTGCAGACCGCCGCACGCTCCGAACGCGCCGGCCAGCTCTGGTGAGGCGCGGACGCCAGAGCTCAACAGGACAAGGCCTTTCGGCGCCAGTTATAATGACTGAGGCGTCGGGCCGTGGTAGCCCCGGGTCCCACATATAGCCGCTACGAGCGGCCACGCGCCGTGAGGCGCTTCCCGGTCCGACGCCCCAAATCTCCCCCGCGCAGTCCGACCCCGGTCATGTCTGGTTCCGGTCAGCGGATCAGCGGCCGAATCCACCGGTGACCCGGTGGTCCTCATAAGTTCGTGCTCATTCCATCCGCCCCTCAGCGCAGATGTCACCTACGTCACATCGGCTGATCGTACGACAGGAACGAGCATGAACCGCATCGCCAAGATCGCAATAGCAGGTACTGCCACCGCTTTTGCCTTTGTCCCCGCTGTCCAGACCGCACAAGCCTCGACTGACTCCGACAGTTCGGTGTCGGTGTACTGCGGCGAAACCCCGGGTGGCGGCTACATCTACAACGCGAAGACGCTCAATTCGACCCCGGCGCGCAAGGGTCCTTACGAGGCCTGCAGCGTTTCGAGGACGTACTCCACGGGCGCCACCGTCGCCATCGCGTGCTGGCTCTACAACGACTACAACAACCTCTGGTACAAGACCAACAGCGGCACGTATGTCTACAGCAGCCACTTCAGTTCGACTGTCAAGAGCAAGGTCGACCCCTGCGAGGGCTGAACTGACGCTTGCTGGGCGCCTTCCTCAGCTCGAGGCAGGCGCCCAGCAAGGATCCGGTGTCCCGTGCGGGCGGTTCCTTTACGCTCGGCTTCCAGATTGCCGTCGCGGCTGGCTCTGACGGTCAGGGTCGAGCCCGGGGCATCCCCCTATCGCTACCGGCTGAACTCGCGCACACTCGGTGAGGACATCAATCGGTCCTTCGGGGGGCCGCTGATCAGCCGGGGAGGGCGATCGGCATGGAGGGGCAACTGATCGGCATGGAAGGGCACCTGGGCGGTCAGGCGTCGGTGGTCCAGGCGGACGACGTCGTACGGGTATATGGCGAAGGGGACACGGCCGTCCGCGCCTTGCGCGGTGTCAGCGTGGAGATCGAATCCGGTCAGCTGACTGCGGTGATGGGCCCGTCGGGCTCGGGTAAGTCGACGCTGATGCACATCCTGGCCGGCCTGGACAAGCCGACCTCGGGCTCGGTGCGGATCGACGGCACCGAGATCACCACGCTCGGCGACAACGATCTGACCAGGCTTCGACGCAAGCACATCGGCTTTATCTTCCAGTTCTTCAACCTGCTGCCGATGCTGACCGCACGCGACAACGTGTTGCTGCCGATGACGATCGCCGGGGAGAAGCCGGATCCCGACTACTTCGACGAACTGATCGAGCGGGTCGGCCTCGGCGACCGGCTCACACACCGGCCGGCCGAACTGTCCGGCGGCCAGCAGCAGCGGGTCGCGATCGCCCGCGCGCTGGTGTCCCGGCCGACGGTGATCTTCGCCGACGAGCCGACCGGCAACCTCGACTCCAAGACCAGCGGCGAGATCCTGCAGCTGATGCGGGGATCGGTCGACGAGTACGGCCAGACCACCGTGATGGTCACCCACGACGGCCGTGCGGCCGCGATGGCCGACCGGGTACTGTTCCTCGCCGACGGCGAGATCGTCAAGGAGACCGGGCCGACCAGTCAGCACGAGATCCTGCAGATCATCGACACGCTGGACCTGCAATGATCCGGTTCGCACTCCGTGGCCTGCTCGGCCGCAAGCTCCGGACCGCGCTGACCGCGATCGGTGTCGTACTCGGGGTGTCGCTGGTCTCCGGAACCTATGTGCTCACCGACTCGATCTCGTCCGCTTTCGACTCGATCTTCTCGGAGAACTACAAGAACACCGACGCGGCGATCACGGGCAAGCCCGCATTCGACCTGAGCGGTGACGGCAGCGGTCAGGCACCCGCTTTCGACGAGTCCCTGCTGGCTTCGGTCAAGACGCTACCGGAGGTCGGGGCGTCCGCCGGCAGCGTCTCCGGCGAGGCACAGCTGATCGGCAAGGACGGCAAGGCCGTGGTCTTCGGCGGTGCGCCGAACCTCGGCTTCAGCGTCAACCCCGACCAGCCGCAGTTCAACACACTGGCCCTGGTAAAAGGCGACTGGCCGGCCGCCGACGAGGTGGTGATCGACACCAAGACCGCGAAGGAGAAGGGGTTCTCGCCCGGCGACACCATCGGCGTCCAGGCGCGCGGCTCGGTGCAGCGGATGCGCATCTCTGGCCTGGTCGAGTTCGGCGCGGTCTCCTCGATCGGCGGCGCCACCCTTGCCGGGTTCGGGCTGCCGACCGCACAGCGGTTGTTCGACAAGTCGGGCAAGCTGGATCAGGTCCTGCTCACTGCCAAGGGCGGCACTTCACAGCCGCAGCTCATCGCCGCTGTGCAGAAGGTCCTGCCGGCCGGTACCCAGGTGCGCACAGCTGACGATCAGGCCAGCAAGGATGCCGAGGGCACCACCAGCTTCCTCAACTTCTTCCGCACCTTCCTGTTGGTCTTCGGCGGGATCGCGCTGTTCGTCGGCTCGTTCGTGATCGCGAACTCGCTCTCCATCACCATCGCTCAGCGGACCCGCGAGTTCGCCACCCTGCGCACGCTCGGAGCATCGCGGCGACAGGTCCTCGGCTCGGTGGTGCTCGAAGCGCTGGTGACGGGACTGGTGTCAGCCGTCGCCGGACTGTTCCTCGGACTCGGCATCGCCACCGGATTGTTCAAGCTCTTCGACGCCTTCGGGCTCACCCTTCCCAACAACGGCCTGGTGTTCCGCACCCGCACGATCGTGGTCGCGCTGTTGGTCGGCGTAGTGGTGACCTTGCTGGCCAGCCTGCGGCCGGCCTGGCGAGCCACCCGGGTGCCGCCGATCGCGGCAGTTCGGGAGGGCGCAACGCTTGCCCCGGGCCAGTTCCACCGGTTCCGCCCGCTGGGTGCCGCACTGCTTGCGGTCGCCGGTACAGCCCTGGTGGTCGTCGGGTTGTTCGTCAACGGGCTCGGCACTACTACCGTGCTGGCCGCCCTGGCGGCCGGCGTACTGCTCATCTTCATCGGCATTGCCCTGTTTGCAGCAAGGCTGGTGCGGCCTCTTGCGGCGGCATCGGACCCGGTAGCGCGATGGTCGGTGTTCGTGCTCACCGTCCTGGCGTGGCCGCTGTTCTCGCTGCCGTATTGGTTGCTGCGTCGCGGCTACTGGGGGCCGGGGGCAACCGGTCGCCGTACGGCGGGGTTCGTGCTCGGCGCAGTGCTCAATCCGCTGCTGCTGGTGATCGTGACGTTGATGGCCGTACGACGCCGCGTCAGTTCGTGGCAGCCCGAGTGGCCGGCCGACTTCCCCGGCGTACTCGCGGAAGGGTCGGCCATCCAGATCGGCGGCCAGAACAGCCGGCGCGATCCGCACCGGACAGCGTCGACAGCGGCGGCGCTGATGATCGGGCTGGCACTGGTCACGCTGGTCGCGACACTGGGCGCGGGCATCATCAAGCCGTTCGAGGACGCGGTCGATCGGATCTTCAGCGGGGACTACGCGATCACCGCCCAGAACAACTTCAGCCCGCTGCCACCCACTGTCGCGACGGCGGTCGCGGCCATACCCGGAGTGGAGTCGATCTCCAGCGTGCGCGGTGGCCAGGGTCGCGCGTTCGACGAAACGATCCCGATCACAGCGGTCGACAGCCAGGCTCCGGCGGTGCTCGCCTTCGACTGGAAGAGCGGCTCGCAGGCCACCCTCGGCGAACTCGGCGCTGACGGTGCCATCGTCGATGCCGACTACGCCAAGAAGCACAACCTGCAACTCGGCTCGCGGATCCCGATGCAGACCGTCGTCGGCAGGACGCTCAACCTCACGGTGCGCGGCATCTTCCAACCGCCGGCTGGTGGCTCACCTTTCGGCAACGTGACGATCTCGGCCAGGGCGTTCGACGCGACCAACCCGCAGCCGCAGAACCTGTACACGTTCCTCAGCCTGCGAGGCGGCGTCACGGACGCGAACACGGCGACCCTGAACACCGCCCTGAACTCCTTCCCGAACGCGAAGGCGCAGACCCGTGACCAGTTCAAGAAAGCACAGTCCGACGGCATCAAGGGATTGCTGAACGTCCTCTACGTGCTGCTCGCGCTGTCCGTGGTGGTCAGCTTGTTCGGCATCGTCAACACGCTGGTGCTGACCGTCTTCGAGCGGACCCGAGAGCTCGGGATGCTGCGAGCGATCGGGCTGACCCGACGGCAGGTCAAACGGATGATCCGGCACGAGAGCGTCATCACCGCACTGATCGGCGCAGTGATCGGGATCCTGGTCGGGCTTGGGCTGGCGCTCTTGCTGGCGGCCCGGCTGGAAGAAGTCGCCTTCGCGGTGCCGGGCGGCCAACTGATCATCTTCGCCATTGTCTCGGTGGTGGTCGGTATCTTCGCGGCGATCTGGCCGGCCCGGCGAGCAGCCCGGCTGAACCCGTTGGAGGCTTTGCAGTACGAGTAGTTCTGCGTTGACCGCCCTCACGGGACACTAGTTCCGTTGGCGCTAGGCCTCATCGCCCAGTCAGCTGACCCGAGGTCGGTGACGCCGAAGCCCGTGATGTAGAGGCCCGTGACGGGCCGAGGTCGGCGAGCCAGCGAGGA
>JAWWOY010000674.1:0-2722 GCA_033851195.1 Kribbellaceae bacterium
AGATCCTTGGGCACTCCACGCTCGCTGTGACCAAGCGCTACACGCATGTGACAAGCAAGCTGGCCGAGGACGCTGCCTCCAAGATGGGAGAGGCGCTGTGGGCATGACCGCGATCTCAACTGCAACCACTAGTGCAACCGCAGCGGTCGTCCTTTTGACCTGGCCAATATTTCCTGAGAGGCATCTGCGCAAGTCAGGTTGCCATGTGCCCGGGACGGGATTCGAACCCGTATGCCTTTCGGCCGCGAGGGTTCAGCTCGCTGCGTCTGCCGTTCCGCCACCCGGGCCGGAGGATCTGACCCTACAAGTAGACCTGACGAGGGAACACTGCGTGAGCACCCGCCACTCGGTCAAGGAAGAGTTTGCCCGAGCAGTGGTCGATCTCGTGTTGGAGGGCCCTCGCTTCGAAGGCGTCCGTGCTCAGGGTGACCTCGTCCGTCGTACCAGGGAGGACTCCGGGGACGGTCAGCCGAGTGGCTCGCTTCACGTCGCCGGTCAGGTCGGGGACGGACATGCAGCCTTCACGGGACTTCTCCCGCCTGCTCCAATCGACCACCACCGCGTTGCAGAGCACGAAGACGCCATGACAAGTGCGGGTCTTCGGATGGCCGGTCACGTCCAGCGCGAACATCTGCGCAGCCACGCCGACCTGCGGCGCGGCAAGCCCGACACAGCCGGGTGCGACCCGCATGGTGGCGACGAGATCGGCGGCCAGGGCAACCATTGTCGGATCGAGTGGATCGATCTCTGCGCCCTCGGTGGCGAGCACCGGGTGCGGGGCGCGGATCACTTCCAGTACGTCGCCCACAAGACCTAGCTGGGCCGGGGTCCAGCTGGCAAGGATCTGGTTGAGGTGGCCAATGGTCACAGGTCATCGCTCTCTGCCGGGCGTAGCGTCACACCCACGCCGAGCTCGTCGGCTGTGGCCTCGAGCGCGCTCCGCAGTATCCCCAGGTTCGCGCTCGCGGGCAGTTCGACTTCGGCCGTCAGCACGTACAGGGTGCCGCTGAGACGGGTCGAGAGATCTGTGACGTTACCGTCGACCGCGGCCACCACGCGGGTGATGGCAGAGACGATGCCGGGCCGGTCGGCGCCGTGCACGCTCAGGATGTACGGCGCGCCGACCGGGGCGTGCGCCTGTTCCGGAGCAACCTCGCGGACGGTGATGACCAACTCGGCGCTGAGCGGCTCGAGTGCCTCCTGTACGCCGTCAGCGGGCCCGGTGCAGACGAGCATCATGGCGAAATGGCCGCGCAGCAGCGTCATGGTGGAGTCCTCGAGGTTCACCCCCACCCCCGCTAACGCTCCGGTGACGTCGGCGATGATGCCCGGGCGGTCCGGGCCGATGACGGTGACGGTGAGCTGACTCATGCGGGAAACCTACCTGGGACGAAAGTCTGAACTCGCCGCGACTTCGGTATCCGGACCGGCCGAGTACGCACCGGAGCGGCCCGGACGTGGCTATCTTCGACCTCATGGCCGATCCCGCACGTGCGAGACGCAGCGCCCGCGACTGGGTGGTGGACAGCCTGGTCTTCGTCGTCGCGGTCGTCAGCGGCCTGATTCTGTACGACCAGGGCATGAAAGACAACGCGCCCGGGTTCGTGTTGGCAGCGGACTTCTACTGCGGGATGGCGCTCTGCCTCACCCTCTGGTTCCGCCGCCGCTGGCCGGTCCAGCTGGCCATCATCGCGGCGGCGGTGTCCGTCTTCTCGGAGGCCGCCGGCGGCGCGATTCTGCTGCTGGTTCTGACAGTCGCGGTCTACAAGCCGATGCGGACCACGCTGCTGGTGTTCGGCATCAACATGCTGAGCCTGGTCGCCTATACGCAGGTCCGCCCCAAGGCAGAACCCGTGTCGGCGGTGATCATTTCCGTGCTGGTGATCTACTTCGGCGCCGCTGGGTGGGGGTTGTACATCCGCTCACGCCGCCAGTTGCTCCAATCGCTGAAGGACCGGGCCGATCGAGCCGAGACAGTCGCCCAACTGCAGGCCGAGCAGGCCCACCTGCTCGCGCGGGAAGAGATCGCCCGCGAGATGCACGACGTCCTGGGGCACCGGTTGTCGCTGCTCAGCGTGCACGCGGGAGCGCTGGCGTACCGGCCGGATGCGTCCACTAAGGAGGTCGCTGGGGCCGCGGAGATCATCAGAGCCAGTGCGCACCAGGCGTTGCAGGACCTGCGCGAGGTGATCGGCGTACTGCGGGCGCCGGTCGGCGAGCTGCCGCAGCCGACGTTCGCTGATCTGCCCGGGCTGGTGGCTGGATCCCGCCGAGCCGGGCAACCGGTCGATCTGCACGTCGATGCCCCCGGCAACCTCCCGGATCACGTCGGCAGGACGGCGTACCGGATCGTGCAGGAGGGGCTGACGAACGCGCTGAAGCACGCGCCGGGGGCGCCCGTCCGGGTCCGGGTTGTCGGAGCGCCGGGCGACGGGCTGTCCGTTGAGCTCCGCAACGCGGCGGCCGAGGCGGCCAAGGGAGATGGGCAGGGATTGATCGGGCTGACCGAGCGGGCCGCACTCGTGGACGGGCGGCTCGAGCACGGCCGGACTGTCGAAGGCGACTTCCGGCTCGCCGCCTGGCTACCGTGGCCGGCATGACTACAGCCGAGCCGGCCGAGAAGCCGGTGATCCGGGTCCTGATCGTGGACGACGATCCGCTGCTGCGGGCCGGGCTGGTGATGATGCTCGGCGGCGCGGACGACATCCGGGTGGTCGGGCAG
>JAWWOY010000117.1:0-2639 GCA_033851195.1 Kribbellaceae bacterium
AGCAATTGCCTGGCAGCGTCCCAGCGGCCGGTTCGCATCAGGGCGGTGCCGGCGGCGGTGAGTTCGGATACGGCGAGCTGGGCCATCGATCGGCCTCACTTTCGGCTGGTCGGGATCGATGGTCGCAGAGTATTTCGATGTCGAAAGTTTTGACAATTAAGCTTCACCTCTCGAATAATCCAGCCGGTGAAGGACTTGATCGACGACCATGTTGAGCTCTGGGCCCGCGAGCTGCCCGGGCTGGACCTCCGGGTGGAGGGCATCGCGACCCGGCTGCAGGTGTTGACGCGCTACCTCGACCGTCGCCGCGATGCCGCCCTTACCGCGCACGGCCTGCAGTACTGGGCCTTCAAGACGCTGCACATGCTGCGCCGCGGCGGCCCGCCGTACCGGGCGACACCGGGCGAGTTGGCCACCCAGCTCGGTTTGTCGCCGGCCGCGATGACCAATCGGCTGGATGCGCTGGAGAGACTGGGCTACGTCCGGCGTGATCATGACCGTGACGATCGGCGCCGCATCGTCGCGACCCTGACCAAGTCCGGTTTCGAGATCTGGGAGCGGGGGATCGGTGACATCTGCCAGGTTGAGGAGGAGCTGGTCAACGAGCTCGACGGCGGCGATCAGGATAGGCTGCAGGCGTTGCTCCGCCAGCTCGTCATCTTCACGGAGAAGCAGTCCGCTGAGATGTAGAGGATGGCCACGCTATCCGCTTCTGACTTGCCCCTCGGAGCGTGTCAGAGTCCTGGGGTGACTGACGTTTCGAACACTACAGAGGCCGCAAGGCTGCTCGCGGCGTACGACGACCAACTGCGCGGCGGCAGCGAGTCCGCCGGGGTGCCGACCAGTACGGATGGGCCGGTGATCAGGGTGGAATACCCGAATCGCGGCTTCGTCAGCTATCGCTCGCTGGATGGACTGGACGGCGATCAGCTGGATGCACTGATCGCCCGGCAGCGCGACTTCTTCGCCGCGAAGAACCAGCCGGTCGAGTGGAAGACCCGCGGACACGATCTGCCGGCGGATCTGACCGACCGGCTGGTGGCCGCCGGGTTCCAGCCGGAGGAGCGCGAGACGGTGGTGATCGCCGAGAGCGCCGCCATTGTTGACAAGCTCCGCGGGCGGCAGGTCGTGGAGGGTGTGAGCATCCGACGGACGACCGAGCGGGCCGACTTCGAGCGGATCGCCGCGATGGAGTCGACCGTGTGGGACATGGACTGGTCCTGGCTGACGGATGACCTCGCCCGGCGTCAAGCGACCGGCCTGACCGATGTGTTCGTCGCTGACGCCGATGGTGAGGTTGTCTCGGCTGCGTGGGCCGTCTACAAGAAGGGCACCGACTTCACCGGGCTTTGGGGCGGCTCGACCTTGGCCGAGTGGCGTGGCAAGGGCATCTACAAGGCGCTCGTCGCAGTGCGCGCCGCGCGTGCGGTGGAGCTCGGCTACCGCTACCTGCAGGTGGACGCGTCGGACGACAGTTCGCCGATCTTGCAGCGGCTCGGTTTCGTCGCCGTCACTACCACCACGCCGTACGTCTTCACTCCGTAGCCGGGCCAGCAGGAGCCGTGTCGAGAACTGGAAGTCGGCTCCGACGTTGCTGGTAAGCGGCGCAGCTCAGACGCCGGCACCCGGAGGAGTGGATCGATGAAGTACATGCTGATGATGCATGCCAACAAGCAGGGCTGGGACGACATGGCGGTGACCTGGTCGCAGGACGACATCAAGGTGATGGTCAATTTCATGCACCAGCTGGACAAGGACCTCGCCGACTCCGGGGAACTGGTCGAGGAGCGTGGTCTCGCCGGACCGGACCAGGTGAAGACCTTGTGGGCGCAGGACGACGGCGAGCCGATCGTCACCGACGGGCCGTTCCCGGAGTCGAAGGAGGTGCTCGCCGGCTACTGGGTGGTCGACGTCGCTTCCGAGCAGCGAGCGCTGGAGATCGCGCTACGCATCTCCAGGACACCGGGTCCGGGTGGCGCACCATTGAACCAGCCGATCGAGATCCATCCCGAGGGCGTGGCCCCGGAGGTCTGAGCACCACTGCCCGCCGGATCGCTGGTCGTAGTACCGGCGGTCCGGCGGGCGGCAGCAGGGGCGGGCGGTGGCCTGGGGGCTTCTCAGTGCGCCTCCTCGATCGCCCGTACGACGAGGTCGGCGACGGCGGCCATACCGGCTGCATTCGGGTGGTACGGCACCGAGCCGCCCAACGATGGCGGACGCAGGCTGAAGCCAGTGGTCCACGGTTCAGCCGCCCCCACGGAGTGGTCCTTGCCCGCTGTCGACGCAGATACCAGGTCGGCGCCCGACTTCGTCGCAGCGTCGGCAAACGCCTGAGCGAGGCCGTCGGCCATCAAGGCGACACTCGGCAACTGTTCCTCGGTCAGCGGTACGTCGCGCCGCGGCCGGGTGGACCGGCCCACCACGGGCAGATAGTCGACCAGCAGGACCCGGCTGTCCGGAGCACGGTCGCGGATCCGCAGAACGACCTCGGTGAGCGACTTCGTCACCTGCTCGTATCGTTCTGGGTCCTGCAGGTAGCTGACCCTGGCCCTGATCCGGTTGGCGAGCCGGCGGGACAACGGGCGGACCGGTAACGCGAGCGTGTTGGCCATACTGCCTCGGATGAAGGTGCCGATGTA
>JAWWOY010000120.1:0-4675 GCA_033851195.1 Kribbellaceae bacterium
CTCCTACACCTCGGAGGAGTGGGCGCCACCGCGCGGATGTACGGCGCGGATGTACAACAATCAGCCGCTCACCGACCAGCAGGCACTGCCTCCCTTCGGGACGACCGAGAACAAGATGTGCGTCGAGGCGCCGATGATGGGGGTGGCGACCGGTGCGAGCGACAGCGCCGGCGGCAGCCAGACTGTGAACGGCAACTACGGCTTCACCACCTCGAAGGTCAACCTCTACCCAACGACCGACAACGTTCACAACCCCGGCGGCTTGGCACTGTATGCGCCGTTGCCCGCCGGCGAGGAGCAGGATCTGCCTGCCCGCGACTACATCGTCTCGGTGGACATCCCGAAGGACCCGGTCGACGGCAAGCCGATGTACCAGGTGACCAAGGAAGAGGACGTCAACGTCTTCGACGGCGACACCTACCTACCGCAGGAGAACTACCCGCCGGCCACTCCGGCGGCCGCCAATGACCCGGCCGGCCCGCCGGACGCTACGCCGGTCCCGCCGACCCAACCGCCGTCCCAGCAGGCGGGCATCATCTCGGACTGTGTCGGACCGCTGCACAAGGTCGACGTCACGAACGCGGCCTTCAACGCCGGTGGCGGCAGCCCCTTCCAGGGCCTCGATCGGCCATTGTGCAACGACAAGTTGGTCGGCCTGCGCGCGAACCAGGCGACGGCGCCGAACTTCAACCTGTTCACCGACGTACCGATCCCGACGCACTTCTGGGGTCTCACCCTGAACGACCTGGGGCTGACTCTGGACAAGCGCAGCGTGAACTACGGCGAGGCGCAGGGCCTGCCCTTCGTGCCGGTTGGCCTGTACGACTGGGCGGGCCGGTTGGTGGACACGGTGCACACCGACTTCAACGGGATCTATGAGGCGCTGGAACCGTCTACCAGCACCTATAACTGTCCGGTACCGGCCGGCCCGTGTCCCAACATGTACCGCTTCGTCGGCAACGATCCGGGCCAGCCAGGTGCGCTGAACCCGGACTACAACTCCAGGTTCCGGACGATCGCGACCAACTTCCAGGCCTGGCCGGGTCTCTACACAGTGACGGATGAAGCGCCTACCCAGGTGGCTGCCACTGTGCTGGCGCCAGACACGACCACGGTCAACCCGACCATGTGTGATCTGGGTGCCAACGCCCCGCAGTTGCTGGCAGTCAGCCGACCGTACATCCGGCGGGGTGACACGAACCGGTCGATCACCGTCAGCGGGCTCGGCTTCGGCGCTCCAGGCGCTCCTGACCAGCTGACCCTGAACGGCACCGCGATGACGATCACCAGTTGGAGCGACAAGAGCATCACCTTCACTGTCCCGGCCCTGTTCCCGCTGGGCTCGGCGACGCTCGCGATCACCGGTCACAACGGCCAGAAGAGCGTCAATGGCATCACCCTGCAGGTGCTCGACAGTGCCCGGGCGTCGGTCCCGGGAACGGTGGCAGACAACCCGCTGATCGCGGAGGTAGGCCCCGGCAAGCAGTTCAGCACGGTGCAGGCTGCGCTCGAGGCTGCCAAGCCGACCATGGCGGTCCGGAACTCGGCTGGTGTGGTCATCACCCCGGCCAAGCCGTTCTGGCTGGTCGTCGTGTGGCCGAACACGCCGAGCAGTACGAACCCGCGTGGTGACTACAACGAGAACCTGATCGTGCATCACCAGGTGAAGATCCAGGGTGTCGGGCCGGGTGGGTTCGACGCGGACAAGAACTGGGTGCCTGGTTCGATCCTGGACGGCGCCGGCTTCAATCTGGACAACCCGGGCGGCGCTGCCTGGGTCAACCTGCTCAGCGGCCTGACCTACTCGGGCAACCCAGCAGTACCGGACTCGGCGGTCGTAACGGTCCTCGACGATCCGGCCCTGGCCAACGTCACCCCGGCTACCTGGCCCGTCACGCTCGACGGCTTCAGCATCACCGGCGGCGCTCAGGCGGACATCCCGGGCAACGTGAATGTGGTCACCGGCGCGATCAAGACGCCGTACGGGGCGACGGGTTCACTGATCACCCAGGGCGGCGGTGTCTACGCCCATGCGAACGTCCGCGGCCTGCGGGTGACCGACAACCTCATCAACGGCAACGGCGGCTCCTACGGCGGTGCCGTCCGGATCGGAACGCCGTACGTCGGCGACAACCACAACTACAACGCGGTGATCTCGCGCAACCAGATCCGCGACAACGGCGGCACCAACCTGGCCGGCGGGATCGGTCTGTTCACCGGCAGCGATGGATACAACATCGAGGCGAATGCCATCTGCGGCAACTTCTCCGCGGAGTACGGCGGTGCGATCACGGCCTACGGCTACATGGCCAACGGCGGCGCCCCGGCCGGTGGCAAAATCACCAACAACAGGATCTGGTTCAACGCCTCGTACGACGAGGGCGGCGGCATCATGGTCGCTGGTGAACTGCCGGCCACCCCGACGGAGCTCTCGCCGGGATCCGGGCCGGTCACCATCAACCGCAACATCGTCCAGGCCAACCTCGCGAACGACGACGGCGGCGGCATCCGGCTGCTGATGACCAGCGGCTCGCATATCAGCCGGGCCAACCCGCAGCCGATCGACATCACCAACAACACCATCGCCGACAACGTGTCCGCACACGAAGGTGGCGGCGTGGCGATGGACGATGCGGTCTTCGTGAACATCGTGAACAACACGGTGACGAAGAACCTCACCACGGCAACGGCGGTCACCAGCAACGGCGATCCGGCTCCGGCCGGGCTGTCCACGGCGGCCAACAGCGACCCGCTGCAGGCCAGGCTGCGGAACACCACCTTGTTCCCGGGCTCGCCGACGTTGGGCAGCACCTTGTTCAGCAAGCCGACCTTGTTGAACGACGTGTTCTGGGACAACCGGGCCGGCTCCTTCAGCGGTGGCTACGTGTACGGCATCGGCGGCAAGTTGCCGGACGGCACGGCGAACTTCGTGAACACCTGGGACATGGGCGCCGCCGATGTGCCGGGCGCGTTGCTCACG
Source organism: Kribbellaceae bacterium (assembly GCA_033851195.1). GTDB lineage: Bacteria > Actinomycetota > Actinomycetes > Propionibacteriales > Kribbellaceae > Kribbella. Next base: position 2,981 of record JAWWOY010000120.1, read on the forward strand.
CCGACCAACTCGGTGCTACAGGACGAGACCGGCTCCGCCTCGGATCCGTCGAACTCCCTGGTCGACCCGGGCTTCGTCTCGCCGTACGACGTGACGGTGAACGTGCTGGCGGTCCGGTCCTACCCTGCCTTCCGGCAGGCGGCGATCGTGGCTCAGTTGCTGCCGCCGAGCCTGATGGGTGACTTCCATCTGAAGACAGGCTCACCGGTCTCGTCCGCTCGTGGCCGCGGCGCTGCCAGCACGACGGTCCGCTGGGGAACAACGTCCACGAGTTGGAGCTACCCGGTCAATGCGCCGACACCGGACATCGACGGGCAGCCCAGGCCGACCGTCACCGGGATCTTGTTCCCGACCCGCCGGTACGACGCGGGGTCCGACCAGATGACGCCGTGAATCGTGTGGCCTGCCCTACCCTCCTCCGGGCAGGCCACACCCCCGTCCGAACCAGCCACCAGCTTTTCTTTTACAGGAGATCCGATGACCGATATCCCTGCACGGCGCGGACTGTCGCGGCGTACTTTCCTCAGTGGCGCGGGTGCTGTCGGCGGGGCCGTGCTCAGCGGTCAGCTGCTCACTGCCAGCGCAGTGACGGCCGCGCCCGCCCGGGCGACCGCCGTGCACCCGACGAAGCAGGTGCACCTGGCCGGCACCGACGGCTGGGCGGCGATGCCCGGCAACGCGCCGGCGGACCCGCCATTCTTCCCTGACGCGCTCGCGCCGTCGCCGTTCAACACCTACGTGTTCGGCTTCCGCGACGTGACCGGGATGAGCTCGAACCTGGTGGCGGCCCAACGGGGCAAGGCCCAGATCAGCGCGCCGATGATGGCCTTCGACGAGGAGGACGACATCTACATGACGCTGACCAACCTCGGGCTGGCCCAGCGCCCCGACCTCTTCGACGGACACACCCTGCACTGGCACGGGTTCGTCAATGCCATCCCGCTCTTCGACGGGGTGCCGGAGCTCTCGCTGGCGGTCCCGATCGGGCGCGACCTGACCTACTTCTACCGGCCGCACGACGCCGGCACGTACATGTACCACTGCCACTTCGAGGACGTCGAACACGTGCAGATGGGGATGACCGGGATGGTGTGGGTCCGGCCGAAGCAGAACCGCACCCCGCTGCAGCCCGGCGAGCGCTACGCCTACAACGACGGCGACGGCTCGACCGCGTACGACCGCGAGTTCGCCTTCATGCTGACCGAGTTGTGGTCCGCCGCTCACTACCGCGACGCCCACATCCAGGTGAACGACTGGACCGACTACGACCCGAGCTTCTGGTTGCTGAACGGCCGGGCCTATCCCGACACCACGGCGGACAATGGTGACCCGCTGAGCACGGCAGCCGGCCGGCTGCAGTACCAGCCGATCTCGTCGCTGATCCGCTGCAATGTCGGCGACCGGGTACTGCTGCGGATGTCGAACCTGGGTTACCAGAACCACGCGATGACCGTGGACAACATCGACCTCACGGTGGTCGCGAAGGATGCGAATCTGCTGAAGGGCCGGGACGGGATCAGCAACTACCTGACCACGAACATGGTCGAGGTCGGACCCGGCGAGAGCCGCGATGCCATCTTCGTCGCACCCGATCCGGGCGAATACCTGCTCTACGACCGCAAGTACTCCTACCTGGAGAACGGGGGCGGTCCCGGCTACGGCGGCATGATGACGAAGATCATCGTCGGACCGCCC
>JAWWOY010000889.1:0-3911 GCA_033851195.1 Kribbellaceae bacterium
ACACACCACTAGCTGCGCGTCGGTGTAGCCCTTGCGCAGGTAGCCGGCCTTCCACTTGTTCCGTGTCGGCGAGACGCTCTCGGCGATCGACCGCCGCATGGTGGTGTGCAGGAACGGCGCTGCGGCAAAGTCGACGGCGGCGGGCTTCGGGTCCACCCCCTCGACCATCGCCGCGTTGAACGCCTTCAGCAGCTTCGCGGCATCCGGCACCGAGCCGTCCAGCTGCGTTGACAGCAGAAACCCGTCGGTCGAGCTGAGCGTCAGGATCAACGGGCTGTAGAGACTGGCGTACGGCGAATCGCCGGTGTTGTGCCGCTCGTAGAAGTCGAAGAAGTTCCGCAGCGTCCGGACGAAGCCGGCCTTGGTCACGGTCTTCCAGTCGTACAGCAGCAGGCTCGAGAGCAGGCTGGCCGGTGCCGTCGGCAACAACTTCGCCGGATCCGTCCCGGTCGCCCCAGCGGTCCGCATCAGGTACCGGGTGATTACGCCGAAGTTGCCGCCGCCACCGCCGGTGTGGGGCCCACCAGAGATCGCTGTACTGGTTGTCCTTGGTCGCGACCACCGACCGGGCCCGGCCATGTGTGTCCACAACGACGACCTCGACGCCGTACAGGTGGTCTACGACCGAACCGTGCTGTCGGGACAGCGGGCCGTACCCGCCGCCGCTGAAATGCCCTCCGACCCCGACACCGAGGCAGCCGCCGCCCGGCACGGTGACACCCCATCTGTAGAAGAGCGCCTTGTAGACGCCTTCCAGCGTTGCGCCGGCACCGATCGAGAACGCGCGGTACTGCGGGTCGAACCCGACCACGGCGTACTGCGACATGTCCAGCACGACCTCGACCGCACTGTTGTCGACGAAGTCCTCGAAGCAATGACCGCCTCCGCGGACGGCGCCCGCTTGTTGGCGCGAACCGCCTCCTGGACGGCGTTCACCGCGTCCTCGGTGGATCGGATCACCCGCACATAGTCCGGTTTGCCGACGAACCGCCGGTTGGTGCCGCGCAGCACCAGATCGCCGTAGCGCGGGTCATCCGGATTAACCTTCGCGCCGCGCTCGACCATCGCACGGCCAGCAGTCGCTGCGGTTGCACTGGTCGGGACGCTCACGGCCGCACCGGCCGCCGCCGCCGCGGACAGGAATCCTCTTCGACTCACAGCTGGCACGTCTTTGTCTCCCCACGGGTTCGGAAATACCTGACCCGCCCGACGCTATCCAGCCGCCTGTCCACCGGCGTCAGCCGCGAGAATGAGTGGCGAGGTCCACCTAGCCCAGGTACACGCGGGCCAGCGGTCCGCCCGCGAGTACGCCCACGAGCGCTCCGACCAGCATGAACGGGCCGAACGGGAACATCTGCTTGCGGGTGAACACCTTCGCCAGCGTCAGCACGATCCCGAGCACCGCACCGAGGAAGAAGCCGCCGTACAGACCGGTCACCAGTTCACCCCAACCCAACCAGCCGAGCGTCATGCTCAGCAGCCCGGACAGCCGGACGTCGCCGAACCCCACGCCCCGCGGAAACGCGAACCACATCAGGTAGAACACCCCGAACCCGATTACTCCCGCGATCGCGGCCCGGCGTAACGCGCCCCACTCCCCCGAGGCCGCCGAACCCACCACCAGCAGCAGCCCCACCACCAGGTACGACGGCCAGATGATCGGCGACGGCAGGTACCTCGTCCGGGCGTCGATATACCCGAGCACGGCACCAGCGACAGTCAGCGCGAGCCAGGCGGCCAGGGCAGGGGAGAAACCGAGACACCACCCGAGCAGTCCCCCGGCGACCGCCGCGGTTCCACCACACCAGAACGCGGCGCGACGGCTAGCCAGGTCGGCGTACGGGGTCTTGGTCTCGCCCTGGTCCAGCACCGGCTCCGGGATCCGCCGCATCAGCCAGGGGCCGAGCAGGTACGCCGCAGGGCCGCAGAGGACCACCCCGGCGGCAACGGCGAGGGACGCGTTGTCAGCCGGCACGATCCAGCAGCCTATGCGATGTCCGGGCCCACCGCTGACCCTCTGTGGACAGAGATCGCCGACGGTACCCATTGCCACGGTTCTACTGAGCGCGTGCGGTCCACCCGGACAGACTGTGGGCCGCTGCAACCGACGGGGGCACCGAGACCGCCCTCACGGACACTAGGTCAGATCGTCCACCGGTAGCGCAACTGAGAGGCAACTGCTTCCCCGGGCAGGCCGTGGAATCGATGGTGATCGTGGGACTTCACCGCAGTGAGGGCTTCGATGATGTCCTCCCCCAGGATGTGCAGGGCGAGGGGAGCCGCTTGAAGCCGCTTCAGCATCTCCGGGACTGCGCTGGGAAGGAGTCGGACGCCTGCAGCCCGACGGTCCTGCTCGCTGAGTACGGCGGGGTCGACCGATACCTCGGCCGGCAACGGCAGCCCGGCCCGCATTCCGGCGCCTGCCATGCCGAGGATGACTGCGCTGCTCAGGTAGGGGTTCGCGGACGGGTCGACGACCTTGATCTCTACATTGGCGCCGTGCGGGTTTCCCGGGGTGGCGGCGCAGAACCTCACTGCGGCCTCACGGTTCTCCAGTCCCCAGCAGCAGTACGCGCCAGACCACATACCGGGCTGGAGACGCAGGTGCGACAACGGCGAGCTTGCCAGCACAGCCATGAAGTCCGGCAGCGACGCGACGAGGCCTGCGATGGCGGCAGCCCCCTCGGCGGTGAGCCCGTATGGGCCGTCGCCACCGGACAGCACCGGGCGTCCGGCACGGGTGAAGGAGACGTGCTGATGCGCGCCGTTGCCCGCACCATCCTTATCCGGGAACGGCGAGAAGGATGCGCGCAGCCGGTGGAGACGGGCGGTACGGCTGATCAGGATCCGCGCCAGGACCATGGCGTCCACGGCTTCCACCGGGCCCGCGGGGGCCAGGGAGAGCTCGAGTTGGTTGTGCCCGTACTCCGCATGCAGTTGGTCGATCGCGAGGTCGGCCCGCGCTGCGGCCGCCAGGAGGTCCTTGATGAACGTCTCCAGCGTTTGCGCCACACCGAGTCCGTAGGCCGCCCACTCCTCGCCGGGGACTGCATCGAACAGCGTGAACTCGACCTCATGTCCCACCACGGCCTCCAGTCCGTCATTGCGCAACTCTTCCACCATGCTGCCGAGTGCTCTGCGGCTGCAGACGGGGGCGGGATCGCCCTGCTGGTCGTAGATGCCGGCGGGAGCCCACCACGTGCCATCCCCGAGGTCGCGCTGTTCGCTCGCGTCGATCCTCAAGCGCAGGTCGCCGGTCGCGGAGAACTTCGGCGTGAAAGCGACGGCATCGTCGAGGCAGAAGACGTTCCAGCTTGGTGAGGCTCCCAGCCCCGGGCCCGTGAAGGAGCTCAGCCGACCGGCTCGGACGACTTTGCCGCGCGCGACGCCGGCCATGTCGATGATGGAACCCAGGACCAGATCGCGATCGTGGCTGGTGGTGTTCGCCGGTGTCACGGAAGCTGCCCCGCAGTGAGGCGGTAGACCGACTCGGCGTTGGTTCGCCCGATCATCGTTGCGATCCGCACGCATTCGTCGAGTGGCCAACCGTGCTCCTTCAGGTATCGATCGAGGACCGCGACGGTGGCGTATCGCCACTGCATGGCGCCCGTGTAGACAAGCTCCGCAGGTCCGTACGCGTCGCTGGAGTAGAGGATCTTTCCGAACGGGGCGAGTTCCATGGACTCACTCACGACGGCCGACGCGGCCCCGCCGACGTAGTTGGCGGCCAGCCCCACATCGAGAAAGACGTGCGGGTAGACGGAGGCGAGGAAGCCTGCCTCGCGGTGGAACGGATAGCAGTGCAGCAGCATGATGGGTGTCGCCGTCGGCGCGGACCGGGCAATCAGATCCTGCAGGAGCAACGGGTCCGCGTCCCGCAGGCTGACGTCAGCATCACCGAAGCCGACGTG
>JAWWOY010000894.1:0-3968 GCA_033851195.1 Kribbellaceae bacterium
ACCACGTCGCGCACGACACAGCGGACCTCGTCGTCGGCATCGGAGGCGTTCAACACCTGGGTGGCGACCGGGTAGTTCCGGGCGATGGAGGTCGGCAGGTCGATGCCGATCCGCTCCAGCGACCGTCGTACGGTCCGATCGGCGCGGCGGACATCCGTCAGCGCGACGATCACGGTCAGGTCGGCTGACTGGCTGAGTGCTTCGACGAAGCCCGCCTCCGCCTGGGTCAGTTCCTGCGGCAGATACAGCACCAGCGCGCCCAGTTCGGCCACGACGGCGGGATCACTGCGAGCACGCGAGGTGGCGGTGCGAAGCAGGTCGGTCTCGTCGTACCAATCGGGCCGGAGATCGTCGGTGACCTGGCGATGCAGCCGGATCAGGTCGGGGCCGAGGCCGGACGCGTGGGCGACCTGGTCGAGGGCGCCGTCGCTCAGGTCGCGCAGCTCGCGGTGAGCTGCAGCAAGCGCCCGGATGGTGGACGGGTGATCTGCCACGCTCTCGAACACGCCAGGCGCCTTCGCCAGCGCCGTACGCCAGGTGGCGGCCACGATCGGACGAGCGGCCGGCCGGCGCGGCGCCAGCAGACCGGCCGCAAGCTGCTCGGCCAACCGGGGGAGCGTCGCCAGGTAGAGGCCCGCGATGCCAAGCGGCTCAGACGCCAGGAAGCGGCGCGCGGTGATGCCGGCCAGGTTGTTCGGCAGCAGCAGCGTGACCGGCGTCATCGGGTCGTCGCCCTTCAACCTGGCGACGACGTCACGCAGCCGGCCGAGCGCGGCCGCGCCGTACGTCGTGGGTTCGACCCGGGTCCCGATCACGATTCCCCCGATCTTGGGCGCCATCGTAAAAGCAACTTCGTTAACGGGACACTAGCCTCTCCCACCGACAGAACGCCGACAATCCGTGACGCGCCAGTGTCGATGCGGCACGGGCGACAGCCTCGGACAATGGAGGCATGACCAAGGAAACCTCCATCATCCGGGTTCTGGTGGTGCTGGTTTTCGCCCCGGCAGGCGGTCTGTTCGGGAAGGCAGTGGCGGAGGTGGCGGCCGGCCGGCCGTGGTGGCCGTGGATCATGGCGTCCCTGCTCTGGCTGATCGTCGTCGGGCTCGGTGCGATGGCGGTGTGGAACCGTCTCGCCAGCCGCCGATAATGTTCCGATGGCCGCGGCAGTGCACCACATCGAGATCTGGGTTCCGAACCTCTCCACCGCGATGACGAGTTGGGGCTGGATCCTGCACCGGCTCGGCTGGACGGACGGCGACGGCTGGCCCGGTGGGTTCAGCTGGAATGCCGGCACGGACAGCTCTTACCTGGTGATCGAGCAGAGCCCGGCGATGTCGGCCGGAACGCACGACCGGATGCGGCCCGGCATGAACCACCTCGCACTGAACGCAGCCAGTCGCGCCGAGGTCGACGCGATCGTCGTCGAGGCAGCCAAGAACGGCTGGACGCTGATGTTCGCCGACCGTCACCCGTACGCCGGTGGGCCGCAGCATTACGCCGCGTTCCTTCACAACGAGGACGGCTACGAGCTCGAGATCGTAGCTCCCGCTTAGTGTCCTGGGTCGGACCTGAGTGCGGACTTCCGACGCAGGACTCCAGGCGGTCGGCAGGTGAGACTACCGGAGGCGGGAGTGACAGATGGGGCTGATGTTGTGACATGCTCGGACGAGGCAACTAATTGGGTCGCGGGGCAATGGTGGAAGGACGGTGGCCGTGACGGAGGAGCCTGACGGGAGGACTGCGCCCGGACCGGTTTCTCCAGAGGTTCTGGAAGCACGGATCCGCGGCCTCCAGCACGCTCTCGGCCAGCTGCTCGACAACGCCCAGCAGCTCACCCGCGGGGAGCACCAGCGGGCGGTGCGGCTGCATCGGCAGCTCCAGGTCGAGACGGCGACCGCCCGGCGCGAGTCTCGCGGCGCTGTCGAAGCCGCCATTGCTGAGGTACTCGCCGCCGCTGAACCCAGTGCGCGAGAGCTAGCCGACCGATTGGCCCCAGGGCTGGCATCGATTCCGCCCAACGACGCCCGCTGGCGATCGCGCCAGCTCGTCGGCGCCGGCACGCCGTCGTACGTGCGGGTCGGTCAGTTGGAAGCCGGTACGCCGGTGGTGGCTCCGCTGCTGCGCACCAACGGCTGGCGGGTGACAGCCGACCGCAATGAGTCCGCAAGGAGGCTGCTGCAGAGCGTGGCGTTGCGGCTGGTTGCTGCCGCCGAACCCTTCCGGCTCAGGGTGGACGCGTTCGACCCGCGGCTCACCGGCACGATGGGCCTGCTCGGTCACCTGACCACTAAATATCCACAATTGGTGCCCAGGGCAACGCACACCGCCGAGCAGTTGTACACCGTGCTGTCCGGGCTGGTCGACGTATCCTCGATGAGGGCCAGTAGACAGGCGCAGCTCGGGCACGAGCGGTTCGAGGATCTGGTCCGGGAGACGGGTCGGGTGACCGATCCCTACCGGCTGATCGTGCTGTTCGACTACCCGGCCGGCATCGACACCCTGGCCCAGCGGGACCTGGTCCGGCTGGCCGCCACCGGGGCCGACCGGGGCATCTGCTTCCTGGTCCATCACGATCCGGCGATGACCTCCGAACACGAGGTCGATCCCCGTCAGTTGCTCGATCTCCTCACCCCCGTTGCCGTGGTCAACGAAAAGGTCGAGCTCGCCCAGCTTCCCGATGTCCTGGTCCGGCTGGACCCCGGCTTCGACGCGAACGTCGCCGCGGGCGTGTGTGATGTGGTGGCGGAGCTGGCCGAGATCGCGGTCCTCCCGACGATCGACTTCAACCGCACACTGCCCGACCGATCCAGCTGGTGGCAGCCGGTCAGCGACGAGCTCAGCACCGTGATCGGGTACGACGACCGCACGCCGGCGCTGGTCCGGCTCCGCAGCGGCAACCCGGCTCTTCCCCATGTACTGGTGGGAGGCGCTGTCGGGCAAGGGAAGTCGAACCTGCTGCTGGTGCTGATCCACGGGTTGGCCGCGCGGTATGACCCGGGCGATCTGGAGATGTACCTGCTCGACTTCAAGCACGGGGTCGAGTTCTCCGCCCTCGGGCCGGCCGCGGACCGCCAGCACTGGCTACCGCACGTGCGGGTCCTGGGTATCCACAGCGACAGGCCGTTCGGGCTGGCGGTGCTGCGGCATCTGTCGGACGAGTTGGCCCGGCGCAGCGAGATCTTCAAGTCGCACGGCAATGTCGCGGATATCGCCGAACTCCCGGCGGGACCGGACCGGCCGCCGCGCATCGTCGCCGTACTGGACGAGTTCCAGGTGCTGCTCGAGGACGACGACGATCTTGCCGACGAGGCGGCCCGGCTGCTCGAGCGGCTGGTCCGACTCGGCCGGGCCTACGGCGTCCACGTCGTACTGGCTACTCAGACGATCGAAGGCGTCAAGCGGCTCTCGACCCGGCGGGACTCGATCTTCGGCCAGGTGCCCTACCGGATCGCGTTGAAGACCACCCCGGCCGACTCCCAGGCGATCCTGCGCACCGGCAACACCGCGGCCGCCGAGTTGCAGTTCCGCGGTGAGGCCGTGCTGAACGCGAACTTCGGTTCCCCTGATGACAACCAGCACGTGCTCGTCAGCTTCGCGGACAAGCCGACGCTGGACGACCTGCGCCGCGAGCTGTGGATCCGGTCCGGTACGACGCACCCGCCGCGGGTCTTCCACCTGGCTGAGCCGGCACGGTTGACCGATACGGCGGCTGCGGTCGTGCCGGAGCTCGGGCGGCCGTGGACAGGGCTGCCGATCGCGGTGACGGAAGAGCCTGTCTCGGTCGAGGTGCGACCCGAGCCGGGTGCCGGCGTACTGGTGCTTGGTGATGGTCCGGTCGATGCGCTCGGCGTGCTGTCAGGGTTGGCGGTGTCCACGGCCGCTGCGGCCGTCGTACCGCCCAGGTTCTTATTTGTCGACGGCACCGATTCCTCACCAGTCGTTGCTGACGGCAAGGGCGCGTTGGT
>JAWWOY010000906.1:0-3335 GCA_033851195.1 Kribbellaceae bacterium
TCCGCCGGGCGCCATCGGCCTACCGGTCGGAGGCAGCCGGGTATGCGGCTGTTGCCTCGGCTCTGGCGGAGACGGTCGACGCCGGTCGCACGGTGGAGACGCACCGGCTGGGCGAGCGCCGGATCAACCTCGGCGACCGCCGGATCGGCCAGTGGGTGGCCTGGGAGCGCTACACGCTGTCGCTGCGGATGGTGCTCTTCCCGGTCATCAACATGACCCACACGGTCGCACTGGCTGCTGTACTGGTGATCGGCGGTGGTTTCGCCATCGAGGGCTGGCTGACCGTGGGTGCGCTGACCACTGGCGCTCTCTACGTGCAGATGCTCGTCGAGCCGGTCAACATGATGATCCGCTGGTACGACGAGTTGCAGGTGGCGCAGGTCTCGCTCGCCCGGCTGGTCGGCGTACGGGACGTTGAGAAGGCCGCGACGGGTGATGACGTCGAGCCAGACGGGCGCACTGTGCTGGCGGACGAGGTGCGGTTCGGCTACCTAGAGGGACGGGACGTGCTGCACGGTGTCACCCTGACTGTGGAGCCAGGAGCACGCGTCGCGCTGGTCGGGCCGTCCGGCGCAGGCAAATCGACGCTCGGCCGACTACTAGCGGGCATCTACTCGCCGCGAGTGGGCGACATCACCCTAGGCGGTGCAGCGCTCGACAAGATGTCCGCCGAGCGTGTGCGAACCCACGTGGCGCTGGTGAACCAGGAGCATCACGTGTTCGTCGGCAGCGTGCGCGACAACCTGCGGCTGGCTCGTCCCGCCGCGTCTGACGCAGAGCTCTGGACTGCGCTACGGGCGGTCGATGCTCACGCCTGGGTGGCCGGATTCGACCAGGGGCTCGACACCGAGGTCGGCTCGGGCGGTGTCTCCCTGGCGCCAGCGCAGGCGCAGCAGATCGCCCTGGCCCGGCTTGTGCTGGCTGACCCGCACACGCTGGTTCTGGACGAGGCCACCTCGCTGATGGACCCGCGGGCGGCCCGTCACCTCGAGCGGTCGCTGGCCGGCGTACTGGAAGGGCGCACGGTGGTGGCGATCGCCCACCGGCTGCATACCGCCCACGACGCCGACGTGATCGCGGTGGTCGAGGACGGCCGGATCGTCGAGTTGGGCGGGCACGATGAGCTGGTCGATGCCGACGGCCCGTATGCCGCGCTCTGGCACTCCTGGCACGGTGATCGCTGACCACGAGGTGGGTAGGGTCTGAACCATGTTGACGACGCTGCTGTCCCTGCCCACCGTCATCGCGTTCGACGTCGACACCGAGGGCCGCCTGCTGGTCGGGTACGACGGCAGCGGCACGAGGCAGATCCACGAGGTGGCACCGGACGGGTCCTGGCGGGCCCTGACGGCACTGTCCGACACGGTCCGCAAGGCCCGGTTCGTGCCGGACAGCGGCAAGGTGGTGGTCGAGTACGACACCGGCGGGAACGAACGCGGCCAGCTGTCGCTGCTCGACCTCGACGACCGCAGTGGCCCGGACGGTCTGCCTGTGTTGACGCCACTGGTGCTGGAGCCCGACTTCTTCCACAACCTGATCGACGCGAAGCCGGACCGCGTGCTGTTCACCACGAACCGGCGCAACAACGTCGACTTCGACCTGGTCGCCCACGACCTCTCCACCGGAGTGGAAACCGTGCTGTACGACGGCGGCGGCTACATCGGGTCGGTGCACCCGTCGCCGGACGACCAGTGGGCGCTGATCACCCTGGCCAGTGGCCCAGCGAACGCGGTCCAGCTGCTGCTGGTCGAGACCAAGACCGGCACAGTCACAGAGCTCACGTCGTACGACGAGCAGACGTATCTGGAGAGCCCGTCCTGGCTGCCCGACTCGTCCGGCCTCGTCGTCGGCAGCGATGCCTGCCGGGACCGGATCGCGCTGCGGCGGTACGACCTCGACCCGGCCGGCTGGAGCGATCTGCTGGTCGACGACGAGCGCGACCTGCAAGGCTGGGTCTGCCCGGACGGCGAACACCTGCTGGTCGCGACCACTGACGACGGCACGATCTCGCTGGCGCTGCACCGGCTGGCAGATGCCAGCCTGGTGGCGCCGCTGAAGCTGCCGCCGGGTGGTTGCGCGGCGCGGCTGATGATGGCGCCGGATCCGCTCTGGTCGTTCGACGGCGCATACGCCTTGATCAACTACAGCTCACCGGTCGAGCCGCTCTCCGTCTTCCGCTACACGCGGGAGACCGGCGAGACCCTTGCCGTCCGAGCGCCGGAGATGCCCGCCCTGCCGGCGGGCCTTCAGCACCCGGAGAGCCACCGGGTCACCTCGTTCGACGGGGAACAGGTCCCGGTCTTCGTCTATCGCCCGCAGGGTGGCGGCGACGGCTCCGCCGTACTGGTGATCCATGGCGGTCCCGAGGGGATGTCGATGCGGGTCTGGAACCCGATCATCGCGGGTCTTGCCGCCGAGGGCCACACCGTCGTAGTGCCGAACGTGCGCGGATCGGCTGCCTATGGCAAGCGCTGGTACTCGCTCGACGACAAGCGACTGCGACTCGGCTCGGTGAAGGACCTCGCCGCAATCCACGACTGGCTGCCCAGCATCGGTGTCGACGCCTCCCGCGCCGCCCTCTACGGCGGTTCGTACGGCGGCTACATGGTGCTCGCCGGGCTGGCCTTCCAGCCGGAGCTCTGGGCCGCCGGGGTGGACATCGTCGGGATCGCCTCGCTCGTCACCCTCCTGGAGAACACCTCGGAGTACCGCCGAGTGGCTCGCGAACGCGAGTACGGCACCCTAGCCGACGACCGCGACTTCCTCGAAGAGGCAAGCCCGCTGAACAAAGTGGACAACATCAGGGCGCCGCTGTTCGTGATCCACGGCGCCAACGACCCGCGCGTGCCGCTGTCCGAGGCCGAGCAGATCGTCGCTGCCCTGGCGGATCGTGACGTCGCCTGCCAACTGCTGGTCTACCCCGACGAGGGCCATGGCCTCGCCAAGCGCAAGAACCGCCTGGACGCCTACCCGCAGGCCTTCGCCTTCCTGCGCGAGCACCTCACCGAAAAGGGGTGACCAGCGGGGTGAGCGTCCCGGCCGTCGCATCGAGCGCGACCGGGGCGCCGAGCGGGACAGCGAGATTCAGGTCCTCGTGGCCGATCGCCGCCCCCTCGACCATCGGAAGGCCGAGCGGCACGAGTCTCTCCCGGAACACACTGGCCATGATCTCCTGGTCGCCCGACTCGCTGAAGTCGCCGATCACCAGACCGGTGACGTCGTCGAACCAGTTTGCCCTGAGCAACTGGGTGAGGAGCCGGTCCACCCGGTAGCCGTCTTCGCTGACGTCTTCCAGTACGACGATGCCGGCCGGCCGCGCGAAGGTCGGCGTACCG
>JAWWOY010000910.1:0-3394 GCA_033851195.1 Kribbellaceae bacterium
CCGGGTGGCCGTAAACGGGAAGATTGGCGTCCAGCATCGCCTTCGAGATTCCCGGGATGCTGTAGAGCCCGACCTTCTGGCCGTTCGCGTGGATGTGGTTGATCACCTCCTGCAGACCGTTCGGGTACAACTTCTTACTCGGCACGGGCCGGCCGTACTCGTCGGTGCCGCCGTTCCACGCCGCGTCGATGTTGATGTACTTGAACCCGTACGGCTGGAGTTTCTTGTGCATCGCATCCGACTGGGCGATGATCTGGGCCGCTGAGATCCAGTTGCCGCCGTCATTGGAGTACACCTGCATGCTGTAACTGCTCCAGCCCATGTAGGGCTTCTGCGCCGCCGCCCCCGCCGGTCCGAGCGATGGGCTCGCCGCCGTGGTGACGCTCGCAGGCGTGGAAATGCTCGCGGCCGTAGCGCTCGCCGAGGTGGTAGCGCTCCTCGCCGAGGTGATGTCGTGCGGCTCCCGTGCGGCGGAGGACGTAGCAGCCGAGCCGACCGGAAGGACGGCGGCGACGAGGGCACCCGCGAGTATGCCTCGCATCGCCCTGTTTCGAAGGAATCTGGTCATGGCGGTGACCTCTCTCTGTAGTTCGACCCGTCGAGCCAGGCGTCTCAGTCGGCACCGATGTGCCTGTGATGAACGGTCGGTCTCCAAGTCGATCAGGTCGCCCGACGGTCCGCGGTCGTTGCCACAGGCCCCCGGCAACAACCAGCAGATCGGATAGGATATTGGAACTTTGATGGCTCCCGAAGGGGATGTCAAGATCGGATCGGAAATACGGCTCAGCCGCCGCATTGCTATGGCACTCGATGCGGGGTGGCGACCGGCCAAACAAGCGGGGCGGCACTGAGATCGCTGACTTCCTCTTCCAGCGCGCGGACCATGGCTGTTGCCGCTGGGCTGGGGTCGCGTTCGTCACCGCCCATACTCTGCACCGAAGGCCCCCAGCCTGGTCGCGGACCGGTAGCCAGCGAACCCCTCGGTTCACCGAGTCCAGGCCATGCGCCGAACTCCGGTGAGTCGCCACCGCGGTCACCGATCACCCGGGTCTGGTCGACGAGTTCGTCTCGCCCGACCCATTCGCGGGCGGCGAAGGGATGCGACTCGGCCACCGCGACCCCCGCGCCTCGTCCGCTGTGCAGCTCGGAGAGGTGCAAGCCGTCGAGGTCGTACGTCGGCAGGCCGTCGCCCGTAGCCAGGATGGCAACCTCCAGCCGTCCACAAGCCGGCCGGCGAGGCGGCCCCGCAGGCCTGCCAACTCTTGGTCGGCGGCAGCGACACCCTCGAGCAGTCTGCCGGCGTGGCGGACCAGCACCTCCCCGGCTGCGGTCGGGCGAACACCCCGGGCGTGGCGGTCGGACAGGGGCATGCCTGCGACCTTCTCGGTGATCGCCATCTGTCGCGACACCGCTGACTGGGCGTACCCAAGCCGCTTAACCGTGGAGGGCGTTCGCGGCCTTGTCCCAGTTCTCGTGCAGGCGGTCGAGGTAGGACTGTGCCTGAGCACCCGGCTTGGCGCCCGCCGCGAACGCCCGCATGTTGCCCGAACCGGCGTTGTAGCCCAGGGCAAGCAACTGGTCCTTGCTGAACGCCCCGCCCGTACGACGGGGCAATCGCGCGGCCAAGTCATGCAGATGCCAGGCGGCGGCTTCGATGGCGAGCTCCGGGTGGTCGGGCAACTCTTCCCATTCCCGGCCAGCGAAAGGGCGGCCGCGTTTAGTCTCGTTGAAGGCCGCCCGATGCATGTTGGCGATACCGAAGGCCGCGTCCGGCTTGATGTGCTGCCAAGAGCGTTCCAACTGCGGGTCGTGCGGCTTATAGGACTCGTTGTACAGGATCGCCATCAGCAGCTGGGGGCTGAGGCCTGCCCGACCAGCAGACATGCGCACTTGTACGGCGAAGTGCGCCGGATCGTAGTTCGTAAACCAGTCCGCGGAAGTCGGCCCGGCCTTGGAACTCGGCGTGGCCTTGGCACTTGGCTTCGGCGTCGACGGCCCGGGTGCGTCCGACGCAGCGGCGCGGGGCAGGTCTGGTGTCTTCGGCGACTCTCCCCCGTGCGCAGCGCACGCCGCCACAACAACGGCACCGACGGCGACCCACCACCAGCCCTTGCTCACCCACACCTCTCATGACACCCACACCAGCATACGACACCGTCAGTCCCAAGGCCGTGTACAGCTCGGCCAGGTCTTCTCGCTCAGCCAGCGCCAGGATGCTCTCGATATCTCCCAGTTCGTCGACCATCGCGCGAATCTCTGCCGCGGTCAGTCGGTCTGACGGCTACACCGCCTCCCGCCTTCTTCTCGGCAACCGCCGCGTTGTACTGCTCGCTCAGCGCATCCGGATCCCAGCCAGCCTCGAGCGCCCGCTGAAGCCGAGTCATCGTCGATTTGGCAGCCTCAATTCGCTGCCAATTGCAACAGTTTCGTCAAGGTCTTCCGGGCTGAACAGCCTGGCCACCCACTCGTCGACCTTGGCGGCGAGTTGATCCTCCCGTATGTAGACCGTCGGCAGGTGGCCATGGGCAGCCATGTCGCGCACTTGCGGATCCTGTATGCAGTAAACATTCCGGCTAGCGGGGGTTTCCAGCACCCGCTACCGCGCATGGCGAGGCGTCCCGTGATCGGTACCGTCGAATGCATGGACGAGCTGCGGCAGAGGAGGTCGGAGCAATGAACGACCATTACAGGGCCGCGATGGTCCACTATGTGCTCCACGCTCGGCCTATTGCCGAGATTGACCAGGCGATCGCAGAACACCCAGACCTGGCCGAGGCCAACGCCAGCCTCGACCGGCTCTACGTCTGGGAGGAGCAGTGAACGCCCGGGAGGAGGCCCTAGTGGCCGGCCTGATTGCGTCTGAAGCCGCTGGAGAGCCACTGGGACAGTCCGGCACCTCCGGCCATGGAGATGCCAGCGGCAACCCACATGAGCCGTTCGAGGCGACGTGGGCGCGTCTCGTGATCGTTCGCGACGGTGTGCCACATGTCGAGCTTGGTCTCGATGCGAGCTATTTGCCAGACACACGACACAGCTAGGTACCGTGCGTCCAATCCGCCATTCCGCTGAGACCCGCAAAGCACTCGGGCCAAACCATTCGTTCTAAGCGATGCCCGGCCCTGGTGAGCTGATGCATGTGAGGTGTCTGCCCCGGATGACCAGTTGCAGCGGTCGCGTCGTGCTCCTCGCGCTACGGGGGCTGACCATCCGCCCTCCCAACGAGGTACCGGCGCCACGTGGCATGCTGCCTCGGTGACCCTGTATCTGCACCGAGCCGAGCGCACAGATGTGCTGGCCGACGGACTGGGTGACCTGCTCGCCGTGCCTCTTGCCGATCCGTTCGCCGAGGAGCTCGTGGTGGTGCCCGCCAAGGGCGTTGAGCGCTGGCTCTCCC
>JAWWOY010001109.1:0-3716 GCA_033851195.1 Kribbellaceae bacterium
CCGCCGCCGAGCTCGGCCAGGCGCGCGACGGCCACCGCCATGTCGTCGGGACTCGCCCCGATCACGACAACGTTGTGCGCGTCGTGGGAGACCGTCGAGGCGAGCGCGCCCCGCTGCAGGCCGAACCCCGTGACGTAGCCGCGGCCGATGCGGCCGGTCGCACGATGGCGCTCGACGACCGCGGCGTGGGCGACGTCGGCCGCCCCGAGCACGACCTCGCGGCGCAGCGTGGTCAGGCTGTGGCTCTCGACGCCGACCGCGCGCACGCGCGTGCCGTCGGGATGGGCGAGCGCGAGCCGCGCGCCGTCGGGCGCGGAGCCGACGTGGACGGTGTCGCGCATCAGCTCCGGGACCGGCGCGGCGGGCACCGCACCGGCGACGATCGCGCCGTCGCGCGCCACCAGCCGCCCGGCCTGCCAGACGCGCGCCGGGCGCCAGGAGCCGAGCTCGTCGAAGCAGAGGACGTCGGCCTGGAAGCCGGGGCCGAGCGCGCCGAGCGCGTGGAAGCCGTGGTAGCGGGCCGGGTGCGTCGAGGCCAGCAGCAGCGCGTCCTCCTCGGAGACGCCGCGGGCGACGGCGAGCCGCGCACAGTCGTTGACGTGGCCGCGGCGCAGCAGCGTGTCCGGCTCGCGGTCGTCGGTGCAGAAGGCGGCCAGCTCAGGGCCGTGGGCGAGCACCTCGCCGATCAGCGCCTCGAGGTTCCGGGAGGCCGAGCCCTGGCGGATGAACACCCACATCCCGCGGCGCCGGCGCTCGCGCATCTCCTCCGGCCGCGTGCACTCGTGGTCGGACTCGACGCCCGCCGCGAGGTAGGCGTCGAGCGCGCGGCCCGTCACGCCGGGGCTGTGCCCGTCGACGCGCCGGTGCCCGGCGGCCGCGATCCGCGCCAGCATCTCGGGGTCGCCCGCGATCACGCCCGGGAAGTTCATGACCTCGGCGACGCCGCGCGCCCCGTGCTCGCCGATCAGCGCGGCGACATCGCTCGCGTCGAGCGTCGCGCCGGAGGTCTCGAAGGGCGACGCGGGCACGCAGCTCGACGCGTAGATGCCGAAGGTGAACGGCACGTCGCGCGCCGCCTCGGCGAGCGCGATGATGCCCGGCACGCCGAGGACGTTGGCGATCTCGTGCGGATCGGCGGCGCAGGCCGTCGTGCCGTGCGGGAGCACGGTCTGCGCGAACGCGTCGATCCACAGCTTGGTCGACTCGAGGTGCATGTGGGCGTCGACGAAGCCTGGCGTCAGCGCGCTGCCACCGACGTCGATCACCTCGCGCGCCTCGCGCTCGCCCCAGCCGGCGATCACGCCGTCGGCGATCGCCAGCGGCGTGTCGATCCACTCCTTCGTCGCGGGACTGAACACGCGCCCCCCGGTGAGCAACAGGTCGGCCGGGGCGTCGCCGCGAGCGACCGCGAGGGCGCGCGGGCTTGCCGGGGCTCGGGCCATGCCGCGCGACCATACATGGTCGCGGCGGACGGGATACGGTGGCGCTGATGGAGCTGCTGCAGCCGACGAGCCTGCCCGAGGCGCTCGCCGCCCGGGCCGCCCATCCGGGTGCCCTGCCGCTGTGGGGCGGCACCGACGTGATGGTCGACGTCAACTTCGGCCGCGCCCGCCCGGAGGCGATCCTCGATCTCACGCGCGTGGCCGAGCTGGCGGAGTGGGACGAGGCCGACGGCGTGCTGCGGATCGGCGCAGGCGTGACGTACACGCGCGCGATCGCCGAGCTGGGCGAGCGGCTGCCCGGCCTGGCGGCGGCCTCGCGCACCGTCGGCTCGCCGCAGATCCGCAACCGCGGCACGCTGGGCGGCAACCTCGGCTCCTCGTCGCCGGCGGGCGACGCGCTGCCGCCGCTGTACGCCTCCGGCGCCGGCGTCGAGCTGGTCTCCGAGCGCGGCACGCGCCGGGTTGCGGTGACGGACTTCGTGACCGGGCCCAAGCGCAACGTGCTCGAGCCCGACGAGCTGATCGCCGCCGTGCATGTGCCCGCCGCGCCCGGGCCGCAGGTGTTCGCCAAGGTCGGCACGCGCAACGCGATGGTGATCGCCGTCTGCTCGTTCGCGCTCTCGCTCGACAGCGGCGCCCGCCGCGTCGGCACGTGTATCGGCTCCGCCGCACCGACCCCGATCCGCGCGAGCGAGGCGGAGACGTTCGCCGAGCGCGAGCTCGACTGGGAGGGCGGCGGCGCGCCCGCGCCCGCCGTGCTCGAGCGCTTCGGCGCGCTGGTGGCCGCGGCCGCGCGGCCGATCGACGACGTCCGCGGGACAGGCGTCTACCGGCGCCACGCGCTCGCCGTGCTCGGGCGCCGCGCGCTCGGCTGGGCGTGGAGCGAGCTGTGCGCCTGACCTGCACGATCAACGGCGAGCGCCGCGAGGTCGAGGGCCTGTGGGAGGGCGAGAGCCTGCTGCACGTGCTCCGTGAGCGGCTCGGGCTGCCCGGCTCCAAGAACGCCTGCGAGCAGGGCGAGTGCGGCTCCTGCTCGGTCTACCTCGACGGCGAGCTCGCGTGCTCGTGCCTCGTGCTCGCCGGGCAGGCCGAGGGCCGCGACGTCGTCACCGTCGAAGGGCTCGCCGCCGAGGACGAGCTGCATCCCGTCCAGGAGGCGTTCCTCGAGGCGGGCGCCGTCCAGTGCGGGTTCTGCACCCCCGGGCTGATCGTCGCCACCCACGACCTGCTGCGGCGCACGCCCGACCCGTCGGATCCCGAGATCCGCGAGGCGCTGGCGGGCAACCTCTGCCGCTGCACGGGCTACGAGAAGATCCTCGACGCGGTGCGCCTCGCGGCGTCGCGCACGTGACGACGGTCGTCGGCACCCGCTCCGGGATCGGCGAGAGCGTCCGGCGGCCCGACGGGATCCCCAAGGTCAAGGGCGCGTTCGCCTACGCGTCGGACCTGTGGGCGGACCGGATGCTGTGGGGCTCGACCCTGCGCTCGCCGCACCCGCGTGCGCGGATCCGCTCGATCGACATCGCCGCCGCGCTCGCCACCCCGGGCGTGCATGCGGTGCTCACCCACGAGGACGTGCCCGGCCGCAAGACGTACGGGCTCGAGATCCCCGACCAGCCCGTGCTCGCCTGGGAGGACGTCCGCTACCAGGGCGAGGCGGTCGCCATCGTCGCCGCCGACCATCCCGAGACCGCGCGCGCCGCGGCGCGCAGGATCGAGGTCGAGTGGGAGGTGCTCGAGCCGCTGACCGACCCGGAGCGCGCGCTCGACCCGGCCTCGCCGAAGCTGCACCCGTCGGGCAACCTGCTGCGCCACGTGCACATCGAGCACGGCGACCCGGCGGCAGGCGGCGAGGTGGTCGTCTCCGGCGAGTACGAGGTCGGCATGCAGGACCAGGCCTTCCTCGGGCCCGAGTCCGGCCTGGCGGTACCGGCCGAGGACGGCGGCGTGGACCTCTACATCGCGACGCAGTGGCTGCACGTCGACCGCGACCAGCTCGCCGCCTCGCTGGACCTCGAGCCCGAGCGCGTGCGGCTCGTGCTCGGCGGCGTCGGCGGCGCCTTCGGCGGCCGTGAGGACCTCTCGATGCAGGTGCACGCGTGCCTGCTCGCGCTCCACACCGGCCGGCCGGTGAAGATGATGTACGGCCGCGAGGAGTCGTTCTTCGGCCACATCCACCGCCATCCCGCGCGGCTGCGCTACGAGCACCACGCGACGCGCGACGGGCGGCTCGTGGCGGTGCGCGCGCGGATCCTGCTCGACGGCGGCGCCTAC
>JAWWOY010000992.1:0-2659 GCA_033851195.1 Kribbellaceae bacterium
CAGGAGAGTCCAATAGTGCTCCCTGTACAGGTCCTCGAACGCGGTTCGTTCAGCTTCGCTCATTCGCTCCACACCACTCCTATGTACGAACCGCCTCCTTCCTTACACCCGATGCACGCTGACCGCGACCATCCCGGGCAGGCGCTGGTGAAAGCGATTGCTTGATCGGGGCTACCTTTCTGACGCCTCGAACGCTCGCAAAGATCGCTGAGCCGCTGCTTCACATCGCTCGCTTGGGCGACTCCAGTCGCAGGGAACGTAGCTCGGTTGGTCATCATGCCTGCCGGCAGCACCGAGATCTCGCCGCGCCGCGCGGCCGACGGCAGCCGAAACCACGGCTTGAACCCGGCCAGCTCGTCGTAACGCAACCGATCCCACGCCAGACCCCGCCGACCCAGTCGAAGTAGGCCTTCAGATCGTGCGCAAAGGCCATCACCGTGTTCGGCGACAGTCGCTGATACTCAGGTGCGACAAGGACTGCTCGACCGGCAGCAAGGGCACCAGTCATCGCCCAGCACCGTCCACGACGCAGTCGGTGGTGAGTTGGGCTTCGAGAGCTGCCTGGACGTCGGGTAATTTCGCAGTGAAGTCCTTGCCGTTGCGAGACCTCAGCCATCGCGCCGGGCGACTCCGGCGCGGCGGTCCCACTTCAACTCGAAGCGCGCTCCGCCCGGCATGCCGTGCTCGCCAGGCGGCTGCCACCGCGCCCTTGAGGGCAGTGGCCAGGCTCACCCGTGCATCTCGCTCAACGTGGTGACCGTCCAAGGAATCCGGCGTAGCCGCCCCGAAACCGTCTGGCTGTCGGATCGCTCACAACCGGCGTACCAGAAAGTCCTCGAAAGAAGTCCGGGAGGCGGTGTCGGATCGGGGCCGAGGTGTTCGTAGCAGAGGTGAGAGGCCGCCCACGAGGGCGTCCCCAGACCACAGGAGATTCGGCCGGACGGACTCTGCTGGGACCGATGAGATCGGCGCCGCGGTCCGGTCGAATCGAACGGCGACAAAACCAGCGAGAAGGGAACTGCGACCATGAAACTGACGACCATCACGAACGTCTCTGTCGACGGAGTGATGCAGGGACTCGGCGCGCCGGACGAGGACCGCAGGGGCGGATTCGAGCGCGGCGGATGGGCCTTGCCGCTGTTCGACAACGAGGCCGCGACGTTTCTCAACCAGGTCTACCAGCGCGCCGACGCGTTCCTGTTCGGCCGGCGGACCTACGAGATCTTTGCCGGCTACTGGGAGCAATCGCAGATCCGGCCAACCCCGTCGCGTCGGCGCTGAACACGCGGCCCAAGTACGTCGCATCGACCACACTCACCGACCCGCATTGGGCGGGCACGACCGTCCTCTCCGGTGACGTCGCGGCGGCCATCGGCGAGCTGAAAGCCAAGCCGGCAGGTGAGCTGCAGGTGCACGGCAGCGGCAACCTGGTCCGCTGGCTGTTCGACAACCAGCTTGTCGACGAGATCATTCTGCTCACCTATCCCGTGGTCATCGGCCAGGGCACGCGGCTGTTCCCCGCCACCGGCCCGGACGGAGCGCTCGACCTGGTCGACTCGCGAGCCACCCCGAAGGGGGTAACGATCCAGGTCTACCGGCCCACCGGGCGCCCGCAGTATGCAACGGCCACGGCCGACTGAAGCACGTTACATAGGTGCCGCAGTCAGCGAGAGTCGCTCACTGGTGGGTGTGGGCTACAGCGTAGACAGCTGGCGCCTGGTACCCGAGCGCGGAGCGTCGGGCGGTGGTTGTAGTCCGCCTTCCAGTCGCTGATCACCACCCGCGCCTGAGCCAGTGACCAGAACATGTTGAGGCATTCGTCGCGCACCCTCCGACCCACCGCCGCGGCATGACCGCCCCGAACGCCATCCCTGATCCATTACCCGAGATCAGGGACGGCGTTCTCACGTCCCGGGAGACCCGGACTGCGAGTCACCGGAGGGATACTGTCGCTGTCCGATCGCTCACAACCCGGCGTGCCAGAAAGTCCTTGAAAGAAATCCGGGCGGCGGTGTCGGATCGGGGCAGCGGTGTTCGTAGCAGGGGTGAGCGGCTGCCCACGAGGGCGCCCCAGACCACAGGAGATGATCCGAGATGCAGTACCTGGTTTCCGTGATCGACGACAAGACCGGCTCCGCCACCCCGGCCGAGATGACTGCCATCAACGCGTTCGACGACCGGCTCCAGGCCGAGGGTTACTGGGTCTTCGCCGGTGGCCTGGCGTCGCCCAGCGCGGCTACCGTCATCGACAACCGCGGTGGCGAGGCGCTGTTCACCGACGGGCCCTTCCTGGAGTCCAAGGAGTACCTCGCCGGCTTCTGGATCATCAAGGCCCCCGACCTGGACGTCGCGCTCAAGCTCGCCACCGAGGGGTCGAAGCACTGCAACCGCAAGGTCGAGGTGCGGCCGTTCCTGTGAGCGTTGTCGACGTCCGGGAGGCGATCACCCAGGCCCACCGCGAGGAGTGGGCGCGGGTGGTCGCCGCCCTGACCAGGCGTTTCGGTGACCTCGACATCGCCGAGGAGGCCGCGGCCGAGGCGTTCGCGACCGCCGTCGGGCGGTGGCCGGCCGACGGCGTACCCCCCCACCCCCGCGCCTGGCTGACCACCCCCGCCAACCGCCAGGCCAACGACCGGAACCGGCGCCAGAACAAGCGCGA
>JAWWOY010001137.1:0-2533 GCA_033851195.1 Kribbellaceae bacterium
CGCAATCTGCTCGTGCTGCGCGGCGACGACCCAAGCGCCGGCGATCAGCCGGACGCGAAGCCCGTGTTCGACCTCGACTCCGGCGCCCTGATCACGACCGCGGTCGGTATCCGCGACCGCGGCGAGCTGCCCTCGGGCCGCAAGGTCACCGGCAAAGCGGACTTCTTCATCGGCGTCGCCGACATGCCGATCGACCCGCCAAAAGATTGGCAGCCGAAAAGTCTGAAGGGCAAGCTCACGGCCGGCGCGCAGTTCGCGCAGACCCAGTTCTGCATGGATATCGACATCGTACGCCGCTACGTCGCGCGCCTTGCCGAGCATGGGCTGACCGATCGCATCGCGCTGCTGATCGGCGTCGTGCCGCTGCGTTCCGGCCGCTCGGCGCGCTGGATCAAGGAGCAGCTCTACGGCGCGATCATTCCGGACGACATTGTCGAGCGGCTGGAATGCTCCGGCGATGCCGCGGCCGAGGGACGCCAGATCTGCGTCGACTTCATTGAGCAGCTCAGCACCGTGCCGGGCGTTGCCGGCGCGCATATCATGGCGCCGAACAACGAAGAGGCGATCCCGGACGTGATCAAGCGCGTGCGAAACGTCGTGAAGGATCGGGCGAAAGCTCCAGCCAAAGCGCGGCGAAGCGCCGGATAACGCGTTACGGGCTGGACGCATCCTCTTCGTCGAACACCGAACGGAGCGCCGGATTGAGTGCGAGCACACCGGCGCCGCCGGCGGTCGCGATGGCGCCGATCATGAGAAAGAAGTGCACCTTGTTCATGGTGCTCCAGAACCCGCCGAGCCAACCGCCGAGAATCTCGCCGGGAAAGCTCGCCGCGAGCCACAGGCCCATCATCAGAGAGAGAACGCGCGCGGGCGCCAGGCGTGAGACCAGCGCCAGCCCGACCGGCGCGAGATGCAACTCGCCGATGGTGATGATGACGAAATAAGCGATCAGCCACAGTGGGCTTGCCTTGCTGCCGGAATCGAGCGTCAGGGCAGCAGTGGCCATCAGCGCATTGGCGAGGCCGATGCAGAAGAAGCCAAGCGCAAGCTTGCCGATGGTCGACATCTCGGTTCCATTGCGCGCTTGCCACACCCACAGCTTGATCAGCACAGGCGTCAGCGCCAGGATCATCAGCGGGTTGAAAGCGAGAAACCAGGTTGTCGGGATGTGACCTTGCCAGAAGCCGAGGTTGATGCGCCGATCCGTGAAATCTTCCGCCCACAACATCAGCGTATTGCCCTGCTGCTCGTAGGTGGCCCAGAACAACGCCGTCAGGAGAAAGATCGCCAGCAACCCGGAAATCGCCAGGCGTTCGCGCGTCTCGAACGGAAGCGCAGCCACCCGCGCGGCTCGCGGGGCGCGCTGTTCGTCCGGCGGAAGATGCCGTAGACCGGTGAGATAGATCGCGAGACTGATCAGCATTCCGACGCCGGCGGCGGCGAAACCGTAGTGCCAGCCGAGCTCTCCGCCGAGCGTGCCGGCGACGAGCGGCGCAAGAAGCGCGCCGATGTTGATGCCCATATAGTAGATCGAATAGGCACGCACGCGGCGCCGGTCGTTCGGGCCGTAAAGCGAACCGACCTGCGTCGAGACGTTGGGCTTGAACGCGCCCATGCCGAGGACAAGAAAACCGAGCGCAATGAAAAGCAGCGACTCGACGGCCATGAGGAAGTGGCCGACGGCCATCAGCAGCGCCCCGATGATTGCCATCTTGCGCTGGCCGAACACGCGGTCGGCGAGATAGCCGCCGAGGATGGGCAGCAAATAGGCGAATCCGGCGTAGAACCCGTAGATCTGCGAGGCGAGCGGCTGAGGCGCGAGCGGCCCGAAAATGCTCTCTAGCCCGGCCTTCACGGCGCGATAGCCGATCACGGCCTCAACCTGGCCGGGCAGCAGGAGATACTTCACCAGATAGAGGACGAGCAGCGAAGCCATTCCGTAATAGGAAAACCGCTCCCACATCTCGGTCGCGAACAGCACCGAGAGCCCTTTGGGATGACCGAACAGATGCGTGTGCCTGCCGGGCGTGGCGCGTGTGTCCGTCGTTTTGTGCATACGCGCGCCGGCGGGGTTGCGGGTTTTCCGGGTTCTATTACCAGCTATAATGGCCGCCCAGACAAGAAGCCAAACGAGGAACGATATGCCCGCCAACATCCCCTTCGACGCGGACCGCCTGGACCGGCTGATGGACGAAGCCGAAATGGACGTGCTGCTCGCGACCTCGAAGCACAACGTGCAGTATCTGCTCGGCGGGCATCGCTCGGTCTTCTTCGACTACATGGATGCGATCGGCGTCTCGCGCTATCTGCCGATCCTGGTCTATCCGAAGGGCAAGCCCGATAAGGCCGCCTACTTCGGGCACCGGCTCGAGGGCTTCCAGAAAGAGGTGAAGCCGTTCTGGACGCCGGAGGCGCAAACCAATTCATCCGGCGCGCTCGATACGATGAAGCGGGCGACGGACTATCTGCGCAGCTCGGGAATTCCGAACAAGCGGATCGGGATCGAGACGACATTCATGCCGATGGATGCCGG
>JAWWOY010000007.1:0-3026 GCA_033851195.1 Kribbellaceae bacterium
GTGCTGGTCACCGGCGCCGCCCGGGGCATCGGCCGAGCGATAGCCACCAAAGCCGCCGAGGAAGGTGCCGCGGTCGCACTCGTCGACGTCCTGGCTGACGCACTCGACACGACAACCGCAGATCTGAGGCAGGCCGGCGCGACGGTCTTCGCTGCCGTCGGCGACATCACCGACGAGACCTCCGTACGCCGGGCCGTGGAGCAGGCGACATCCGAACTGGGGCCTGTGACGGTGCTCGTCAACAACGCGGGCAAGAACGCGTATGCCGACGCCACCCGGATGACCGTCGAGGAATGGGACAGTGTCTTCGACGTGGACCTCAAAGGCGCGTGGCTGATGGCTCGCGCGCTGCTCCCCGGGATGATCGAGCGCCGCCACGGCTCGATCGTCAACATCGCGTCGATCCATTCCAGCCTGACCACCGCCGGCATGTTCCCGTACGCCGCGGCGAAGTCCGGCCTGGT
Organism: Kribbellaceae bacterium; assembly: GCA_033851195.1. GTDB lineage: Bacteria > Actinomycetota > Actinomycetes > Propionibacteriales > Kribbellaceae > Kribbella. The sequence goes on from JAWWOY010000007.1 coordinate 465, forward strand.
CGGGATGACCCGCAGCCTGGCCCTGGACGTCGCGCCGCACAACGTCCGGGTGAACGCGGTCAGCCCAGGCTTCATCGCGACCGACCTGCTCGAGGAGTTCTTCGACACCATCCCCGACGCGCGTGCCAAGGCCCTCGATGTGCACCCGCTCGGTCGGATCGGCACCCCGGAGAACGTCGCCGAAGTGGTCTGCTTCCTGGCTTCGGAGGCGGCTGCCTTCGTCACCGGCGCCAACTGGTCCGTCGACGGCGGCCTGGGCGTCCGTTACGCCTGACAGTTCATCATCACCCCTGCTGCCTGACCTGGCGGATCAGCCGGTGGGGTTGTACGCGCAGGCGTCGGTGAGGTCTTCTGCCTGGGCTGGCTTCGTGGTTGGCCTTGTGGTGGGCTTCACCGTCGGCTTGCGGGTCGGTGTGGTGGGTGTGGCCGGGTGGATGGCCTTGTCGACGATGGCTCGCATCGCGGCATAGTTCGGGTTGCGGCCATTCGGGAAGTTCTTCTTCTTGTCCAGGTCGACGTTGACGATCTTGGCCGACTTCACCTTCTGACCGAGGGTGACGAAGTTCGCCAGCATGTCCTGCGGGACGTCGGTGCGGATCAACTGCTCGCCCGCCTTGGCGATCGCCTTGTAGTTGCTGAGCACGTTCTGCGGCGTCGCGCGCTCCACGATCGCCTTGATCGTGCAGCGCTGCCTGGCCTGCCGAGCGATGTCCGCGCCGGCCACGCCGTACCGGCCGCGTGCGAACCAGAGCGCCTCGTGCCCGTTCAGCTTCTGGTTCGGTCCGGGCTTCAGGTACCCGCTCGGCAGGATGTCGTCGTTGGGGTCGTCGGTCCGGGTGTCACCGCCGATCGGCACCGGGTAGTTGATGTTCACGATGATCCCGCCGAGCGCCGTCACCATCTGCTCGAACCCGGACAGGTTGATCTGCAAGTAGTAGTGCAGCTTCAACCCCAGGGCTTCACCCACGGACACTTTCAGAACATCCGCGCCCTCGTTGTCGGATTGGCCAAGTACGTCGTGATGGTCGCGCGGGATGTTCCGGTACATCGCGTCCAGGTAGAACTCCGTCTGCTCGCCGTCGCCAAGCCGCGGATTCCAGTACCCGGTCGGGTAGAACTTGTGCAACGGCGAATCCACCGGGAACGGCATCCGCATGAAGTTCCGGGTCAGCGAGATCAGCGCGGTGTCGCCGGTCCGGGTATCGATGCTGGCCACCATCACCGTGTCGGTCCGGGTGTCCTTGCGGCCGACGCCGTCATCCGCGCCGAGCAGCAGCAGGTTCAGCCGGGGCAGCGTTGCCCACGGGTCCTTTCGGTCGATCTTCGGACGGGTCGCGCTCTTGGAGTTGCTGCCGGCGAACACGTGGGTGACCAGGTCGCGCTGGGCCAGCAGGTTCTGCGCGCCAAGTGCCGAGCCGGTCGCGATCGAGGAGCAGACCAGCCCGATCACCAGCGAACCGGCGAGCCGCGCAGCCACCCCGGTCCCGACCGGCCGCAACATCCGGTACGACGAGATGAGGACGGCTGTCCAGGCGATTGCCACCAAAGCCAGGCCGACGATCACCCACAGCAGCAAGCTTGGATCCAGCGCCCACTTGATCACGTCGTCCCGCCTGGCCAGTCCGACGTACGCTGTACCGCCGAGCAGCGAGCCGGTGAGTCCGGTCACCATCAGACCGAGGCGGATCCGCCCGGCCAGCAGGTACGCCGTACCGGGCAGCACCGCCCCGGCAACAGCAAGTACGAGCGCACGGAGCGGCGATCGCTGCCGGGCGGTCCTGGGTCTTGCTCTTCGGGCTCTGCTCGCGCTCTGGGACATGGCTCCACTCGGTGGCCGGGGTCGGGACGGGTGGACGCATCCCCTGTGTGCCTCCGCCTGGTCCGACTCCCTGTCGCGTCAGAAAGTTCGGCGGATTTGCCATGATTTATCAAGTGACTGCTATCGAGGTACGCCGGGCGAAGCCGGACGACGCGCAGGCCCTGGTCCGGCTCCGAGCCCTGATGCTGGAAGCGATGGGCCTCGACACCGGCCCCGCGGATGCGCCGTGGCGGGAAACGGCGTTGCGTTTCTTCGCCGAGCAACTCGCCCTGCCGGACAGGTTCGCCGCTTTCGTCGTCGATGACCCGTCGGTCGGGGTAGTAGCCGGTGCGGCAGGCAATTGCAACGTCCACCCGCCGGGCCCGAACGATCCGACCACCAGCCGCGGTCACCTGTACAACGTGAGTACCGAGCCTGCCTTCCGGCGCCGCGGTCTGGCCCGCGCCTGCGTGGTCGCGCTGCTCGACTGGTACCGCGACGAGACCGAGGTTGGCCAGATCGAACTGCACGCCACTCCAGACGGCGACGGCATCTACCGTGCCCTCGGCTTCGTCGACAGCAGCTACCCGTCCCAGCGGCTACGCATCACCCGCTGATCGCCACCTGTCCGTCGTAGGGGTGTCGGCCGGCCTCAGGACTGGATCGCCTCAGGACTGGATCACTGAGAGCACGTTGCCCGCCGGGTCTTTGAACCAGGCGATCAGCGGGCCTCCGCCACGGTGGATCCCCTTCGCGTCCTGCGA
>JAWWOY010001111.1:0-6192 GCA_033851195.1 Kribbellaceae bacterium
CGGAACGTAGTTCACTGAACGCGCTAAGTGAGAATTGGCAAGAGCGCGGAAACGCGCACATCGAGTTGCACTGTCATGACGGCTCGGCGGCAGACTTTGATGGCTGCGGCTCCACTCCAGTACGACGGACGCTAATTGCTGGCGGCACGTACGACAATCGCCGGCTGCTGCTGGACTCGCCGGAACTCGACGGCCCCGTTCTGGGAGGTGCCACCGGCCTACTCCGACGGTGAGGCGGCGCTCGAGCGGTCGGCTTCAGATGAACTGAGGGTGTCGTCGTGAAGCCGCCGAAGTCGCGCTCCTGCCGGGCAAGGGCAGCTCAGAGTGGGGGAAGCTGAAGCACGGGCGCACCCGGAAACGGGATCCTGTGCGGCTGGCACCGGGGGAGAGGACCTGGCGGGTACAGTGGATCTGCTCGCACGTCTATCCGACGGCACCACACCAGCAGATCGGACGGCCGCCTGATCGCGCGGGTGCACGCCCACCTGCCTGGCGAACAGACCACATGTGAGGCGACCCTAACGCGCTGACCCTCGCGGCACGGCGCCCCATGTCGAGTTTCGCGGGGTGGGCCGCGGGCGAGCATCGGTTCGCTGGTTCACTTCATGCACAAGGCCGCTATTGAATCGAGATGCGCAGAAGTTTTTGAGCGGCTCGGAGGCGATCCGGTCGACGGCTCAAGAGAGAGGTGGCACGATGGCACGTGTGAAATCCTCTGTCCTGATCCTTGCGACGCCTTTCTCGACTATCGCTTGGGGGGTCGGTCTCCAGTATTCCTTCGGGCGCGACGAGATGCAGGAGAAACGATGACTTTAACCCCGTTAGTTATCGTTGATGCGGGTGGTTTCGGTCGCGAAGTCATGACGTGATCGAAGCAGTAAACGAGGCTGGCGAGACGGGTCAGCGGAAGTTCAATTTCCTCGGGTTCCTCGACGACAATGAGCCGGGTGTTGATCTAGTCGAAGAACGGGGCGCGAAGTACCTCGGCCCGGTAGCCAATATGGAGCATCTACCCGCCGACGTGGAGTACGTCATCGGGATTGGGTCAGGTGCGCACAGACACAAGATCGACAGGTGGGCAACCAGTCTCGGCCGCAAAGCGGCGACGCTGATCCACCCAGCGGCGACCGTTGGTCGGCACTTGCTGCGCATCGCGCCAGGGACGATCATCTGCTCGCACGTCTCGTTGACCACAAACATTACCCTTGGTAGGCATGTGCACTTGAACCTCAACGTCACCGTAGGGCACGATGCAGTCCTTGGTGATTATGTAACTGTCAATCCGGGCGCGACCATATCTGGCAACGTGACACTTGAGGACGAGGTGAACGTCGGAACCGGAGCCGCCATCATCCAGGGGCGAACGGTCGGCCAAGGATCGATAATTGGCGCTGGTGCGAGTGTCGTTAAGGATATTCCCGCTGGCGTCGTCGCTGTGGGCGTTCCCGCTAGGCCGCGCGGTTGAGGGGAAAAGTTCATGGTCGCGTTGACGGGTGATGGGTGCCCTGAGTGGCTTCGGCGACCTGTGATCGCCCGCCATTCGGATCATCGAACACCGCCGAAACCGCGCCAACCGCATGGGAGACTCGCGTCCAACGGATCTCCGCCTGTGCTGAGGATTGTGACCTTACAAGCCACATCGCGGAGCCCGGAGCCTCCGGTCCGACCAACAGAATTGGAAATGACCAGTGAACGGTAGCGATAGTCTTCACGGATGGATGCGGTCCTCGTTCGTGGACCCTATTCAGGCAGATCACAACCCCGTCGCGGAAAGTAAGCTGCCATGAGGATCTTCTTGGACATAGCGCCCACAATGGAGAGACACTGCTGGTCGTCCGCGACCGCAAGTGGGGCTTCGAGCGCATCGTATGTTTCGAGCCGGCCCCGATATGTTGGCCAAGGCTCGAGGCTCTGTCCGACGATCGGGTGGAGTTGTGCAGATATGGCCTGTGGAAGGAGGACTCGACGATCCCTCTCCATAACCCGGGGTACGACGGTGCGTCCATGTCGCAGCACATGGACGAATTCACCACCATGATCCCGTGTGATTTTCGGGATGTCGCCATCTGGTTCGCCGAACCTCGCGGAGGGAAACGAGGTCTACGCCAAGATTAACCATGAAGGGCCGAGGCCGACATCATCGATAGCCTCGTGTCGGCTGGCGAACGTCAACGTATCGACCACCTTCTCATCCACTTTGACGTGCGAAAGGTTCCAGGTCTTCGTGACCGCGAGCCGGCCATGCAGTCACAACTCGACTCGACCGCAGTCGAGTACCAGACTGCCGACGAGATCCAGTTTGATGGCGTTATTCGTAGCACCCGATTCCCTGCACGGCATTTAAACGCGATTCGCGTATTCGCGGTTCAACTACCCGCCAGCGTTGTGAGTCTTGCTGTGGTGGTCGCGGCGTCGGCCTTAGCGGTTGCGCGCTGGGGCGTTGGGGGAGCCGCAACCGCTCCCCTCGCCGGCGCTGGCGTAGACGCCGCCAAATGTGTGGTCATGGCCGTTACCAGGGTCCTGCCAACGCTTCACCGGGGATATACGTTAGTCCCATGTTTAGACGAGGATTAGTCCAAGTCCGGGACCGACTAGAAATCGCACGGGACCCAATCGGCTTCGCGCGCCGCATCGGCGTGACCGTGGGCGCGAATTGCCGCCTGCTGGGATTGCAGCGAATGACGTTCGGCAGCGAGCCTTACCTGATTAGCATCGGCAACCACGTCACTATCACCGCTGGCGTGAAGTTCGTGACCCACGACGGTGGCCTATGGGTCCTACGCGACAAATACCCGAACATCGACGTGGTCGGTCGCATAGTCATTCACGACAATGTGTTCATCGGTCTCGGTACGATCTTGCTGCCAGATATCGAGATCGGCCCGAACGTGGTCGTGGGCGCTGGGTCGGTTGTTAGGAACAGCATCTCGCCGGGAACCGTAGCCGTCGGGGCGCCAGCGAAGCCGGTGCGCACAATCGCTGATTACGAAAAACGCCAGTTAGCCCGCGCCCTGTATGTCCGCGATCTTCCCTTCGAGGAAAAGAAGCGGATCTTCCTCGAGCACACAGCGAAAAGCGTAGACCGGCCATAGGTGTCAGGCGTCGCCGATGAGGCCCCGCAGTTGGCCGGAGATGGATGAGGGCAGCCCGACCGCCGCCGGGCAGGGACCGGCCCGCCCGCCCACGCCGCCCCGTCGGTGAGCGCAGTGATCGCGGGCTTGCCGGCTGCCGCCCTGCTGCCACGGTGGCGTTGTCCATGGACAGGGCGATCCAGTCGCGCAATCGCACGGTGACGCTAGAACCCACGGCGTTATCGGTGTAGCCGATAGCCGGGCAAGCGACCGACCCGGGTTGCAACTTGGGCGCCCGGCTTTCCTGCCTTGACGATCCCGGTGTTGGAGAGTAGACGGCGACGGCGATGTTCCCCGAGGACGTAATGCCCGCCAGACCGTTCTTGGAGATCGCGCCGCCGCCCTTTGATGACCCGGCAGTGCCGGGTGATGTTGGCGCTCATGCCAATCGTTGCGGAGCCGAGGTTGGGGTTCGCAGGTCGTCGGGCAGCCCCGGGCCATCGAGTCGGTCGGCGTGGTGACGCCGGTACGGTTTGCTCGGTCAGAGCCGCGCTATGCCGTCAGCGTGGGTGACGCCCCGTGTGTCGAAGAGCAGGCGCGCGGTCGTGGACAGATGGTCGGGGTCGTAGGCCCGGTGGTGTTGGAGCAGCACGCTGATGTCGGCTTCCCGCAGTGCGGTGTCCAGGTTTGGGACCCGGTCGAGCGGCTTCTCGCCGCCCAGCGTCCACACCGGCACGTACGGATCGTGGAAGCTGATCACCGCGCCCATCCCGCGCAACCGACGAGCCAGCGGCACCGCGGGCGACTCCCGCTCGTCGGCGATGTCCGGTTTGTAGGTGGTGCCCAGGATCAGGATGTGCGCGCCACGCAGTGCGCGGCCCTCGTCGTTGAGCAGGTCTTGGACTCGACGTGCGACGTATCCAGGCATCGACGCGTTGATCTCCGTGGCGAGCTCCACGAACCGGAACGGGTAACGGAGTTGTGCCTGGACGGTGTGCGACAGATAGCTGGGGTCGATAGGGATGCAGTGCCCACCAACACCGGGCCCGGGCCGAAAGGCTTCGAAGCCGAACGGCTTGGTGGCGGCGCAGTCGATGACGTCCCACAGGTCGATGCCCATCTCGTGCGAGAAGCGGGCCATCTCGTTGACCAAGGCGATGTTGATGTGCCGGTAGGTGTTCTCCAGCAGCTTGGACATTTCGGCTTCGCGCGTCCCCTTCGCTGGCACGACCGTGTCGATGAACCTGCGGTAGAAGGCAAGTGCGGCCTCGGTGCACCGTGGCGTGTAGCCGCCGACGACCTTGGGCGTGTTCTTGATCCCGTACGTCGGGTTGCCCGGGTCGACCCGCTCGGGCGAGAACGCGACCTGGAAGTCGGCACCGGCGGTCAGGCCGCTGCGCTGCAGTATGGGGACGAATATCTCGTCAGTCGTTCCCGGGTACGTCGTGGACTCAAGCACGACCAGCGTGTCCCGCTTCAGGTGCCCGGCGATCGCGCGGGCAGCCGACTCGACGGCGGACAGATCAGGACCGCCATTTGGCGACAGCGGCGTCGGTACGCAGACCACCACCACGTCGACCTCGGAGACTGCGACGGCGTCGGTGGTGGCGACGAAGCTGCTGGAGCGGGCCGCCTGCACATCGGCATCGCTGACGTCATCGACGTGTGAGCGCCCCGCCTCGAGGCCGTTCACCACCCGCTGATCGGTGTCGATTCCAATTACCTGCATGCCGGCCCGCGCGGCTTCGACGGCCAGCGGTAGGCCGACGTAGCCCAGCCCGATAACCGCGACATGCGCAGGCGCCGCCATCATGTGGCGATGTCCCCGCCACTGACAGCGTCCAGTTCCGAATGGAACCATGTGACCGTTTCCTCCAAGCCCTGGCGCAGGGGTATTGGCTGGACCTCGGGGAACAGCAACCGAAGGATCGTGTTGTCAGCTTGGGAGTGTCTGACGTCGCCGACGCGGTCCGGGCGGTGTTGACGCGTTGCAATCCGGCCGGTGATTTCGTCGAGTTCTTTGATGAGCTCCAGCAGCGTCACCCGGGCACCGAACGCGAGATTGATCGGCTCAGGTGCATTGACCTTGTGCAACGCGGCGTCGAGCAGGACCCGGCATACGGTGCCGACGTAGGTAAAGTCGCGTGACTGGTGGCCGTCGCCGTTGATTGGGAGCGCTTCGCCCCGCAGCAGCGCGTCGATGAAGGTTGGAATCACTGCGGCGTACGCGTGCCCAGCGGGCTGACCCGGCCCGTAGACGTTGAAGAAACGGAATGCTGTGGCGGAGAGCCCGAAGGTGGACTGGTACGCAAGCGTGTACTGCTCCGTGGCCAGCTTGCTCACGGCGTATGGGCTCATGGGGCGGACCCACTCGCGCTCGTGCTTGGGGAGCGCCGGATTGGCTCCGTAGACCGAACTCGACGAGGCGACCACAACGTGCTCGATCTCGTGCCGACGGCAGGCATCGAGGAGCATCAAGGTGCCGGTCGCGTTTGCTGCGTGACTGGCGATCGGGTCTTTCACCGAACGCGGCACGCTCGGCAACGCCGCCAGGTGTACGACCACGTCAGCCTTGCGCACGGCCCGATCCAGTGCGATCGGGTCGAGGATCGAGCCTTCGATAAAGTCCGCATCGAGATCCTCAACGTTGCCACGGTCACCAGTCGAGAGATCGTCCAGGACGGAAACCCTTCTGATCTCGTTGTGCTGAACCGCGCTGCGCGCCAAGTTGCCGCCGACGAAGCCGGCGCCCCCCGTGATGAGCATCCTCATTGTTGGTCCATCCATTTCTTCTTCTGATGTCTGTGTCATAACGGGACCTAATTTCGGCCACGAGGTTGGTGACACACGGGCGCTGTCGCGCTGCGATTCATGCCCGCCCGGATCTTGCGACAGTCATGCTCACGGGAAAGGTGCACATGCGAAAACTGCCGACGCTCTGAAGCATGGGCACACCTAAACGCGGCGCCCCCGCCGCCAACGGGTTGAGTCGTGACGCAAAACCGACGTAGAGCCCAAATAGGGGCAGAACCTTCAGCGAGCTTTCACCCAGCCGCGTTCGCACGCCAATCAGCCTAGGTTGGTTCACTGCACTATCTCCTGCTCGGGTGAAGACATGTCC
>JAWWOY010000019.1:0-2970 GCA_033851195.1 Kribbellaceae bacterium
GCGGACTTCGGAGAAGCGAGCGACGTGCTGGAGCTGTTCCGCCGCTGGCTGGACGAGGCCACTCTGCCTGCTCTCCACCGGCCCCCCCGCCGCCGGCGCTGAACCGCTTTCGCCTGCTGGACGGCTCGTTACGGCGTACGGAACATGAACCTAGGATCTCGCCATGACTGCTGCTACGCACCCCCGGCCTGACCTGCCTGCCGTTGCCACGGCCAATGCGCCACAACCGCGGGGGCACTACTCGCAGGCGCGGATCGCGGGCGACCTGATCTTCACCGCCGGGCTCGTTCCGATCGATCCGGAGCACCGTTCGCTGGTCGGCGAGGGCGACGTCGCGGAGCAGACCCGGCAGGTCTTCCGCAATCTCGAGGCGATCCTGGCCGCGGCCGGCGCGACTCTGGACGACGTCGTCCAGCTCACCGCGTTCCTGGCGGATCCGGCTCGCGACTGGGAGGCCTACGACGCGGTCTTCCCCGAGTTCTTCACCCCGCCCTACCCGGCCCGCCTCACCGCTGGCGCCCACCTCGGCGACATCCTCGTCGAGATCGAGGCCATCGCCTCCCGCCCGACCGCCTGATCCCGCTCTTCCTTGCGGCAATGGCACTAGTCGGTGGCGTTCGGATGACCAGTGCCCGCCCGACTTATCCAGACAGTCATCTTCTTGACGTCGACCAGGTACCAAATGCGGCCACCACCAGTCACCTCGTACTGCCACTGTTCAAGGCCGTTCACAGCCGAGAGCTCCTTGCCCTTTAACTGGTGATGACGTTCGGACGATGGGAAGGGCTTGGGATTGGCCCCGATCTCTTCCCAAGCCCGCCGGGTGTTCCCCGGCGCTTGACGGCAGAGCTCTTCCCATCCCTTGGCCGCTTCGGTGCTGCCAAACCTCAAAACCCAGTGACCGGGCTCCGCCGGCGGCGCGACCCGATCGCCCCTCTTTCCAGGGCTCATCCGGCAGGCTCAGGCACCACACCGAAGTCACCAGCAACACCGGAGCGTAGCGCGGCCAGCAATTCAGGATCGGCATAGATCTCGGCTGTATGACGCCACTCGGTGATGATCTGTAGAACAGGCGCCGGTGAATCAAGCTCCTCACTGGCATCCATCACATCGATCAGTTCCTGGGCGAAGCTCATCCTGTCTTCCGGCATGAGGAACCGGATCCAGGGAAAGACTTTCGGCAGGATGTCGAGCAGGTGCTGCGAGCGCACTGCTGGGTTGCTCATGACTGCACGCAGCATCCGGGTAGCTACCTCAACCAGCTCGCCGTCCTGGCTCGCGCGGGCAGCAGTGGTCAGCACCAGATCATCCTCGGAGCCCCGGCGGTGAACCCGCAAAGCACGGCTTCGCGCCCTCTTCAGCATGGCCACAGTCTCATTGGGCCGCTGGAGGAGATCTGAAAAGTTCACTACTTGCAGCTCGACCATAGTTCAAAGGTAGTTCCTAAGTCGCGTGAAAACAAACACGCTTACCAGCGTCCGCAACGGTGGTCATGAGGGACCGATGAGTGGGGTGTAGAAGAGGAGGGCGGTGGCTAGGGCGGCGATGCCTTCGCCGCGGCCGGTGAGACCGAGGCCGTCGGTGGTGGTGGCGCTGACGGAGACGTCGGCACGGCAGGCTGCGCTCAGGGCTTTTTCGGCTTCGGCCCGACGGGCAGCGAAGCGGGGACGGTTGCAGATGACCTGGACCGAGACGTTGCCGATCTCGTAGCCGGCGGCCCGGACCCGGCGGGCGGCCTCCGCCAGCAGGGTCGCTCCCGAGGCGCCGGCCCATTCCGGCTCCGATGTACCGAAGTTGGAGCCGAGGTCGCCCAGCCCGGCGGCCGATAGCAGGGCATCGCAGGCAGCGTGAGCGGCAACATCTCCGTCGGAGTGTCCGGACGGCCCGGCGGTTTCCTCGGGCCAGAGCAGGCCGGCCAGCCACATCGGGCGGCCTTCCTCGACCGGGTGCACGTCGATCGCAGTCCCGATCCGGGGCCTCATCGCCCTACCGCTGATCGGACTGTTGTCCGTCGGATCCGGGCTCATCGGAGGCGCCGTTCGGCGAGGATGGATTCCGCCAGGATCAGGTCGCGCGGGCGGGTGATCTTGAAGGCGTCCTCGGATCCCTCGACCGTCTGTACGGTCACCCCGAGCCGCTCACACAGCATCGCGTCATCCGTAACTCCGGCAGCCTCCGAAGCGTGCGCGCGGCGCAGCAACGAAGGCTCGAACCCCTGCGGAGTCTGTACGGCGACCAGCGTGGCGCGGTCGGGAGTGTCCAGCACCTTGCCGGCCGGGTCCACTCGCTTGATCGTGTCGGTGACAGGTACCACCGGGATCACCGCGGGCGCGCCCGCGCGGACCGCGTTGACCACCCGCTCGATCACCGCGGCGGGTACGAACGGCCTGGCGGCGTCATGGACCAGAATGCAGTCGATGCCGTCGACCGGGACCAGTTCGAGGGCCGCGCGGACCGAGTCAGAGCGTTCGGTGCCGCCACAAACACAATGCAGCCCGGCCGCACCGACGTACGGCTCGAGGACCTTGAAGACGACGTCCTCGGTGCCGGGCGGTACGGCGATCACAAAACAGCAGAGGTCGGCGGCTGCCGCTGCCAGTCCACGTACGGCGTGGACCAGCAGCGACTCACCGCCGACCTCTCGAAATGCTTTTGGCGCCTCACCACCGAGCCGGAGCCCGAGACCGGCCGCCGGGATGATGGCCGCGGTGCTCACAGCGAGCCCACGCAAGGCGGTACGGTCACGCGGTCCAACTCAGGAAGCGAGGACCTCGTCGAGGATGGCCTCGGCCTTGTCCTCATTGGTGTGTTCGGCCAGGGCCAGTTCGGAGACGAGGATCTGACGAGCCTTCGCCAGCATCCGCTTCTCACCTGCGGAGAGACCACGGTCACGTTCACGGCGCCACAGGTCGCGGACGACCTCTGCCACCTTCATCACGTCACCGGAGTGCAACTTCTCCAGGTTCGCCT
>JAWWOY010000138.1:0-3305 GCA_033851195.1 Kribbellaceae bacterium
GGCGGTTCTGACCGGTCCATCTGCGCAGCAGTTCGAAGAAAGCGTCGTCGCCCAATTGCAGACGCAGCATGTGCAGGGTGATCGCACCGCGTTTGTAGAGCCGGTCGTCGAACATCAGCTCCGGTCCTGGGTCCGAGATCACCAGGTCTTGGTCCAGCCCGGACAGCCGACTGTATGCCTTGGAGACCTGCTGGGCCGCCGTCAGGCCGCCCGACTCCTCGGACCAGAGCCACTCGGCGTAACAGGCGAAGCCCTCGTTCAGCCAGATGTGCCGCCAGCTCGCCGGCGTCAGACTGTTGCCGAACCACGCGTGCGCCAACTCGTGCGCGACCAGCCGTTCCGAACCGCGGCGGCCGTCGAGGTGGTTGCTGCCGAACACCGAGATGCCCTGTGCCTCCAGCGGGATCTCCAGTGGATCGTCCGTGACGACCACCGTGTAGCCGCCGAAAGGGTAAGGCCCGAATAGTCGGCAGAACAGCTTCATCATGTCCTGCTGGCGCCCGAAGTCCGACCGGAAGTCCCGCAGCAGCGAAGCCGGCAATACCGCCCGCGTTGTCACTGGCGAGGACGCCAGCTCCAGTTCGTCGTACCGGCCGATCTGGATGGTTGCCAGGTACGTCGCCATCGGTGCGGCCTGGTAGTACACCCAGGTGGTGCGGCTGGCCTTGGTCCGGCGGGAGACGAGCCTTCCGTTCGCGACCACGTGGTACGGCGACTCCGTGGTGACGGTGATCCGGTACTGCGCCTTGTCGCTCGGGCGGTCGTTGCAGGGGAACCAGGTGGCTGCGCCGCTGGGCTGGCTGGCCACGATCACGCCGTCGGTGAGTTCCTCCCAGCCGAGCTCACCCCACGGGCTGTCCGCCGGTGACGGGTTGCCCGCGTACTGCACGTCGACGACGAACTCGGCGCCCTCGGTGATGTCCGTGGTGGGCCAGATATGCAGCTTGCCGGCGCGGTGGGCGTAGCGCCGGGCGCGGCGGCCGTTGACGGACACCTTGGCCACCCGCAGGCCGGCCAGATCGAAGCTGACCCGGGACAGCGCCTGCGTCGACACCGCGGTGATGGTGGCCTTGCCCGCCAGCCGGTTGCTGTTGACCCGGTAGTCGAGATCCAGCTCGTACGACGCGACGCGGTAGCCGCCGTTGCCGCGGCCCGGGACATAAGGATCCCCTGCGCTGTCCGCTCCGGGCTGCGCGCTGGGGTGCGCAACCATCAATTCGGCCAGGGGGCGATCGGGTTACCGGCCCAACGGGACCCGGCCGGCACGCTCTCGCCTCGCATCACCAGCGACACCGGTCCGACCGTCGCGCCGGTACCGATCGAGGCCGCCGGCAGGATGATGCTGTGCGGCCCCAGGGTCGATCCGGGCCCGAAGGTGACGGTGCTCATAGAACAAACCCTGTCATGAAACAAATGAGTCTGAAGCACACATCCGCGATTCACACTGACGCCGTCGCCCAGCGTGATCAGGTCGGCCTCGGGTAGCCAGTAGGTCTCGCACCAGACGCCTTTGCCGATCTTCGCGCCGAGGGTGCGCAACCAGAGCGCCAGTACCGGCGTGCCGGCGGCGGCGTTCGCAAACCACGGGGCGGCGACCAACTCGACGAAGGCGTCGACCACCTCGTTGCGCCAGACGAACGAGCTCCACAGCGGGTAGTCGACGGCCCGGGTCCGGCCGACGATGACCCACTTGGCGATCGTCGCCATCGTGCCGGCGACCGCGCCCGCGGCCAGGATCACCGCGCCGGACAGCACGAAGGTCCACCAGGGACCGATTGCCAGGTTCATCGCCTGCAGGGTGAACAGCACGCCGAGCGCGATCAGCACCGTACCCATCATCGGCACGAACCGGCACAGTTCGACCGCGGCCCGGGCGAACTTGAGCCGGAGCGGCGGATTGAAGGTCCTGCTCTGGTCGCCCTCGATTGCCTGCCGGCGCAGTTTCACCGGCGGGCTGCCGAGCCACGACGTACCGGGTTTGGACTTCTTCGGCGCGGCCGACAACACCGCCACCAGGCCGTTCTTCGGTACCGAGCGGCCGGGCGCGGTCATGCCCGAGTTGCCGAGGAAGGCCCGCTTGCCGACCTTGGCCGCGGCCACGTGCAACCAGCCGCCGCCCAGTTCGTACGACGCGATCATCGTGTCGTCGGCAAGGAAAGCCCCTTCACCGACAGTGGTCATCTTGGGCAGCAGCAACACGGTCGACGCCTCGACATCGCGGCCGACCTTGGCGCCCAGCGCCCGCAGCCACCACGGCGTCAGCAGGCTCGCGTAGAGCGGGAAGAGCAGCGTCCGGGCCGAGTCGAGCAGCCGCTCGGTCGCCCACACCTGCCAGCCGATCCGGCTCCGCACCGGGAAATACCCTGGCCGGATCCCGAGCCCGAGGAGCCGCACCCCGATGAGTGTCAGCACCGCCAAGACGACGAAGCCGACCAGGGTCATCGCTGGAATCGCCCACAGCGCCTGCACTGCAGCATCGCCCAGCGTCTCCGTCCCGCTGACCGCCCGACCCAGTACGACGATTGCCGCAGCGGCCGCGGCCAGGGGCAGGAGAGACATCACCACAGACGCAGCGCCGTACGCGAGGACCCACCAAGGCGCGCGGGCGGGCCGTTCCTCGGGCCAAGGGTGGCGTGCCTTACCGAGGCGGGCGGCGGGTGATCCCGACCAGCGCTCGCCGGCGGGGACCCTGCCGGAAACGGCCGAGCCGGCGGCGATCTCCGCGTTTCGGCCGATTTCCGTGCCGGGGAGCAAGGTGCTGCGCGAACCGACGACAGCCTCGGCGCCGACCGTGACCGTGCCCAGGTGGAGGTGGTCGCCGTCGATCCAGTAGCCCGACAAGTCGACCTCGGGCTCGATCGAGGCGCCGCGGCCAATCGTGAACATGCCGGTCACCGGCGGCAGCGTATGCAGGTCGACCCCGCGGCCGACCTTCGCGCCGAGAGCCCTTGCGTAGTAGGCGATCCACGGAGCACCGGCGAGGTTGGCGGCACCAGCCGCATCGGCCAGGTTCTCCGCCGCCCACAGCCGCACGTGTACGTTTCCACCGCGCGGGTAGCGCCCGGGCTGCACGCCGCGCAGCAGGATGCGGGCACCCAGTACGGCGATGCCCATCCGCCCGCCCGGGGTGATCAGGATCAGCCAGCCGGCCAGGATCCACCACCACGACACGGTGCGGACCCAGGGATGGGTGACGGTGAGTGCCAGCAGATTGTTCAGCGTGAAGAGCCAGACGAGCCAACGCACCCCGACGACCGTCTGCAGCACCAACGTCAGCGCGGTCTGCAGTAGCTGGGTGCCCGGCG
>JAWWOY010000023.1:0-5776 GCA_033851195.1 Kribbellaceae bacterium
ATAGGCCCATGCGCTGGACCGTGATCGACTCGCCCATCGGTGACCTGTCCCTCGCCGTCGACGACGACGGCTTCTGCGGCCTGCGGTTCGGGGCCGTCGACACCGGTCCCCGGTTGGTGCCGGATCCGCTGCTGACCGAGGCGCAGGAGGAACTGAAGGCCTACTTCGCCGGCGAGTTGACCGAGTTCAGCCTGCCGCTCTCGGTTCCGCACGGCTCCGAGTTCGAGCGCGCGGTCTGGGCCCAGTTGTGCCGGATCCCGTACGGCGAGATGCAGACCTACGGCGAGGTGGCCAAGGCGGTCGGCGATCCGGGAGCCGCCCGGGCCGTCGGGGTGGCCTGTAACCGTAACCCGATCGCGGTCGTGGTGCCCTGCCACCGGGTGGTTGGTGCCGGCGGCAAGATGGTCGGCTTCGGTGGCGGCATCCAGCGCAAGCAGCACCTGCTGGAACTGGAGGCGCGGGTCACGCTCGAGACCGCCTGGCTCTGACTCCTGGGACTGGCCGGTCTCGGGTCTGAGACAACCCGGGTGGCTACTGCCGGACAGCCAGGCACTAATGTCGCCCTGAGCAATCATAGTGATACACACCGAACCGACCTCGATCAGCGCCGCCACCTCTGAAAGGTTTCAGCTCCGAAGCCCAGCACCAGGTGGTCCGGCAACAGCGGTCCGTCTGCCGCTGCCGTAGCCGCGCTGAGCAATACCGCCCCACCCCCTGCCCGGAGACGAAGAATGACTCAGTCTGTTCCCACCCCGAACCTGAGCGACCTGCTGGACCAATCCGCTGCCGAGTGGTCCGCACCTGAGATCCAGAGCGCGGCGCGTGCAGCGCTCAAGACGCACGCGCCGGACCGTGAACCGCTGACCCGGATCAAGCGCTGGGGCGTGCTGCCCTGGCTGCATCGCAACGACGCCGTCTGTCAGCACTGCGGCGAGACCTATCCCTGCATCACGCACCGCTACGCGACCCAACTCTTGTCGGCCGGTCGCCTCCCCGCCTCCCGCCCGGATCGCAGCTCTACCGACTGACCCGCAACGGCGAAATGACGAAGGCCGCGAGCCCTGGATGGGATCGCGGCCTTCGCCGTTGCGGTACGTGCCGGGCGAGGTCAGTCGCCCGGGTCAAAGGTCAGGCGTCGTCGGCCGGCTTCGAGTTGTTCGAGCCGGTCGAGCGGCTCGGATTGGTGGAAGCCGGCCCCTTGGCGGCGCCGTAGGCGGCCGACTTCGTTGCCGTGTCTTCCTTGTCCTGCGCCTCTGCCTTGGCGTCGGGGGCCCCGTGGCCGGCGGTATTGGCGTCGGCCGCCTTGGCCGCCGTGCTGCCCGTGTCCGCAGCTCCCGGCTTGTCCGTCGCGTAGCGCGACGTGGAGCTGCCGGCCGGGGACGAGCTGTACTCGCGACCGCTGGTCGGGGTCGACTGCCAGGCCGCCTCCGGCGGGGTGAGCAGCTTCTTGGCGGCGGCGGCGACGATCGCGCCGAAGCCCAGGAACAGCATTACCGTGCGCAATTTGTGGCTCTTTTTCTTCGGGACGTCGATCTCGCCCTTCAGTGCAGCCTTGGTCGCCTTGCCGCGGCGGCTGGTCTCCTCCACCACGGGCTCCGCGGCGGCGGCCAGCGCGATGAGTGCCGCGGTCACCTTCGGCAGGACGTCGTCGTTGAAGCGCTCGCGGGCCATCTCGGCCGCATGCTCGGCGGCCGGCCCGACCTTGCCGAGGACGTCGTCGATCACCGGTGCGGCCTTCTCGACAGCGTGGTGCGCTGCGGTGGCGCCGCGCTCGACGGCCTTCTCGGCGTAAGGCGTCACCTTGTCCCGTGCGGTGCCCACGGCCGGTCCGAGATGGTCCCGGACCTGACCGGCGACCGGCCCGACCTTCTGCGATGCCGATTCGGCTAGTGGCCGGACCCGGCCCTTCGCAGTCTCGACCCGGCCCTTGGACTTCATCAAACCCACAGTTCCTCCTCGGTGGCGCCACGTCGGCGGTGCCACGTGCTGGCCCATCGGCGGTATGGACGACCTGATACGGCTCTGGACAAATCCGGTTTCGTCTGCATCGTACGTCGTACCCACTTCATAAACGGCGAGGGTCACACAGTGTGGCGGCCGATTGTGGTCCGGTTGGATCCACATGACAGGATCGAAGTCGAAAGCCGTAACCGATAGGAGTGCACTCGTGGCCGAAGAACTGTTCGCGACGCTGGAGACGACGAAGGGCGATGTCGTCATCAAACTGTTCCCCGATCACGCCCCGAAGACGGTGCAGAACTTCGTCGGCCTGGCCGAGGGCACGAAAGAGTGGACGAAGCCGGAGACGGGCCAGCCCAGCAATGAGCGCTTCTACGACGGCCTCGGCTTCCACCGGGTGATCGACGGATTCATGATCCAGGGCGGCTGCCCGCTCGGCACCGGCACCGGCTCGCCGGGCTACGCGTTCGACGACGAGATCCACCCGGAACTGCAGTTCGACCGTCCGTATCTGCTGGCGATGGCGAACGCGGGCATCCAGATGGGCCGCGGCACCAACGGTTCGCAGTTCTTCGTCACTGTGGTCCCGACGCCGCACCTGAACCGCAAGCACACTATCTTTGGCGAGGTCGTCGGCGATGACTCCAAGAAGGTCGTCGACGCGATCGCGACCGCGAAGACCGCGCCGGGCGACCGGCCGCTCGAGCCGATCGTGATCAACAGCGTCAAGATCGAGCGCAAGACCACCTGACCGAGAGCCAGGAGACCATCGGCGTGTCCGAGACCGTCTGCTACCGGCATCCGGATCGGCCCGCCGGGGTTCGCTGCCAGCGCTGCGAGCGGTCGATCTGCCCGTCCTGTATGAACAGTGCGTCCGTCGGTTTCCAGTGCCCGTCCTGTTTCAACGAGGGCGTGAAGTCGATCCCTCGCGCCCGTACGTCACTGGGCGGCGTGGCGCGGGGGAATCCGCGGGTGGTCACGCTGACCATGCTGGCGCTGAACGTGCTGGTGTTCATCGCGGTCCGCACCGGCACCAGCAGGGTTTACTACGATCTCGTGCTGATCCCGGCACTGGTCGAATCCGAACCGTGGCGGCTGCTCACGTCGGCGTTCACCCACGTGCAGATCTTCCACATCTTCTCGAACCTCTTCATGCTCTACCAGCTCGGCCCGCTGCTTGAGCAGCTGCTCGGCCGGCTGCGGTTCACCGTGCTGTATCTGCTGTCCGCGCTGGGCGGCGGTGTCGCGGTGTGGCTGCTAGGCGCGCCCGGCAGCGCGACCCTCGGCGCCTCCGGAGCAGTCCTCGGCCTGGTCGGCGCGCTGCTGGTGGTCAGCCGCGCCCACGGCCTGGACGTCACCTGGATCGTGGCCTACGTGGCCATCACCGCGGTGATCTCGTTCACTCTGCCGAACATCTCCTGGGAAGGCCACCTCGGTGGCTTCGTCACCGGGGCGGCACTGGGCTGGCTCTTCCTCGCGGACACCAAACGACGACGGCGCGCGCGTACCTGACGCAGCCGTTCCAGGTCGCCGGTACGCCGACGGTGAGCCCGGGTGTTGGCGTCAGAGCGGACTGTCAGCGGGAGCGGCGGAGGTCAAGTAGTGCTGGAGGGTCGGGGCCAGCCAAGCGATGACGGCAGCGCGGGACAGGGCGGCGACCGGAGGCAGGACCAGCACGTAGCGGCAGAGCGCGAGGCCGAGGGTCTGGGTGGCGATCAGGCCGGCTCGGGTCGCTGTGTCGGGCCCGTTGCCGCTGAGCTTGGCGATCACCGGGCCGAGTTGGTCGGCGAAGAGTTGGCGCATCCGTTCGGCGGCGGTTTCGTTCGTGACGCTGGCCCGGAGCAGCGCCATCAGGGTTTCGTCGCCCTCCCAGCGGTCCAGGAAGTGCTTGATCATGACCACGCCGAGCTGGTCGCGTGGTAGGGCGCTGAGGTCCGGTAGGCGCAGGTCGAACTCCGCCGCCGCGGCGAACAACTTCTCCTTGTTGCCGAAGTAGCGCATCACCATGGCCGGGTCGATAGCCGCATCGGCTGCGATCGCCCGGATGGTGGCCCGCTCGTAGCCGTCGGCCGCGAACCGCTCCCGCGCCGCCGCCAGGATCGCCGCCCGGGTCCGGTCCGACCGCCGCCCGCCGACCGGCGTACCGGTGGGTGGCTCGGCCGATCCCCGCGCTGTGTCCGTCATGCCCCCACCGTAGGTCAACAAGCGTTGACACGAAAATCTGACCGGCCTACAGTCGAAGTCAACAGGCGTTGGCCAACGGATGTTGACCGTGCCGGGAAGGAGATCATGATGGCTGCTCTTCCGAACCGGACCGAGGTGCTCGTCGTAGGTGCGGGACCGGTGGGGCTGGCGGTCGCCACCTCACTGGCCGGCCACGGGCACGACGTCACGGTGGTCGACCGGCAGCAGGCGGGGGCGAACACCTCGCGGGCCTCGGTCGTGCATCCCCGGACGCTGGAGATGCTGGAGCGGATCGGCGTGTCGAAACGGCTCACCGAGCTGGGCATCCAGGTCCGGCAGTTCGACATCCGCGACGGCGACCGCACGCTCGTGCCGGTCCGGTTCGACGCGCTACCGACGGATTACAAGTACGTGTTGATGGTTCCGCAGAACGTCACCGAGCAGGTGCTGCTGGAGCGCCTCGAAGAGCTGGGCGGCTCGGTGCACCGCCCATACGTCGCAACCGGGGTGAGGCAGACCGCAGCCGGAGCCGAGGTCACATTGGACAGCGGTGACGTGATCAAGGCCCGGTACGTCGTGGCCGCCGACGGCATGAGCAGCACGATCCGCGACCAGGCCGGACTCGGGTACGACGGCGAGGACGTCCTGCCGTTGTCCTTCACCCTGGCCGATGTATGGGTGGACGGGGGCCTGCCGGAGGACGAAGTCCTGCTGTACTTCTCGACTCCCGGCATGCTGGTCGTCGCGCCGCTACCCGACGGGTCGTTCCGGCTCGTTGCCGAGGCGGGCGACGCGCCCGAGTACCCGGATGTCGCCTATGCCCAGCGTCTGCTGAACAGCCGGGGTCCGCGGCGTACGACGGTGCGGGTGACCGAGGTGATCTGGGGTTCGAGGTTCCGGATCCACGAGCGGGTGGCGGACAAGTACCGGGACGGGCGGGTGCTGCTCGCCGGCGATGCCGCCCACACCCACAGCCCGGCCGGCGGGCAGGGCATGAACCTCGGCCTGCGTGACGCGGTGACGCTCGGCGATGCGCTGTCGGTGGCGCTCCGGGACGGCAACGAGGCCAAGCTCGACGAGTACGCGACTGCTGGTCGGGCCGAGGCTGTGCGGGTGGTCGCACTCGCTCACCGGCTGACCCGACTGGCCACGGCACCGGCGGCGCTGCGGCCGGTCCGGAACCTGGCGCTGCTCCTCCTGTCGCAGGCGCCGGCCTTCCGGCGGGGCCTGGCGGAGCAGCTTGCCGCCATCGGCCACCGCTGAACCGGCGGACAGAGCTTGCGCGCGGCAACCACCCACGGGTTGAACAGAACGTCCCGCCGGTTCTGCGGGACGTTCTAGTGGTCCCGTGAGGGCGACTAGGGCCTGTCTCGAGGTGAGGTCAGGATGATGGCGATGTGGAGGATGGCTTCGTATCGGACGGCGAGTTTGCCGTATCTGGTGGCGACGGCACGGTGGCGTTTGAGTCGGGGTTGATTCCGCATTCGACGGCGTGCCGGGCTCAGGAGTCGTCCGGGCTGAACCTGGGAGGCCGGCCGCGGGGCAGACCCCTAGGTACCTGATGTCGAGGTGTGACCGATGAGCATCAGAGTGGGGCCAGGCGGGCCTTGAGCAGGCAGAACTCATTGCCTTC
>JAWWOY010000028.1:0-16803 GCA_033851195.1 Kribbellaceae bacterium
CTTGGAAGACGACGCCGACGGTTTTCAAGGCCCGGACGGAAACTGCGCTGACTTGCGCAGATGCCCGGTCCGACCTGTAGCTTCGGCACGTATTCGGCATCATCAAGGTCCCAGCGCCCCGCGCCGCCGTCGCCCGCCAATCGTGGAGAGGTGAGCGAACCGGCGATCACGTTGCCGACGTATTGCCTCGGGTGAGCTGGACCTCGTCGGGGATGGCGGCTGGTGACGGCACGTCCGCGGCCATTGCGCGTTCCCTGTGCCCACGAATGGGCCGATGCACAGGTGCCGATCCCGGTCAGGCGTAGTAGCGTCACGGCACCCGAGCCTCATCGTGGCGGCGCTTGCTGAGTACTCGCCGGGCCGGCTTCCACCGAGCGCGGCGTCATCGGCATCGCATAGGAATGGGACTAGTGTCGGCGATTTCGTCGGAGCGCACCACTAGCCTTCGACGCATGAGTGTTCGCCGGTTGAGCAGGGAGCAGGCGCGACGGATCGCCGTCCGCGCCCAGTTGCTGGATGCGGCCAGGCCAAATGACCTGGTGACGATGGTCCAGCACTTGACGTTGCTGCAGATTGATCCGACGTCGGCGGTCGCGCCCAGCGCAGATCTGGTGGCGTGGAGCCGGCTTGGTTCGGCTTACGAGCCTGGGCAGCTGAAGCAGGCCGTGGAGGTCGACCGGACGCTGTTCGAGCACGACGCGCTGATCAGGTTGGTGAGTGACGTCGGGCTGTATCTGGCCGGCGCCCTCGACTGGCCGAGCTACGACAGGATGCGGGAGTGGCTGCGAGCGAACGAGTCTTTCCAGCGCGACATCGTGGAACTCATCGGCGACCGCGGTCCGGTGACGTCGCGGGACATTCCGGACACCTGTGCAGTGCCGTGGGCATCGACCGGGTGGACCAACAACCGCAACGTTACTCAGATGCTCGAATGCCTGATGATGCGCGGTCAGGTGGCCATCGCCGGCCGGGTCGGGCGCGAGCGGCTCTGGGACCTACCGGAGCGGGTGTATCCGGATGACGTCGTCGTTCCGACTGCGGCCGAGGCCGAGGCGATCAAGAACGAGCGACGGCTGTTGTCGCTCGGCATCGCCCGCGCGAAGGGCACGGCGGTGCCGGTCGAGCCGGCGGTGGTCGGGAACGCCGGCGAGCCGGTCGAGGTCGAGGACACCCCGGGGGTGTGGCGCGTGGATTCCGCTGCCCTGGCGGCTGTAGATGATGACTTTGAAGGCCGTACTGCGTTGCTGTCGCCGTTCGACCGGCTGATCCACAACCGCGTCCGCGCGGTGGAGTTGTTCGACTTCGAGTACACCCTGGAGATGTACAAGCCGGCTGCCAAACGCAGGTGGGGGTACTTCGCCCTGCCGGTGCTGCACGGCGATCGGCTGGTCGGGAAAGCCGACGTGATCGCCGACCGGAAGGCCTCGGTTCTGCGGGTGAACGCGATCCATCAGGACGTCCGGTTCACCCGCGCCATCACCAAGGCGGTGTGCGCCGAGCTCGACGACCTGGCCGACTGGTTGACGCTGGGCAAGGTGGAGCTGCCAGCCGGCTGAAGTGGTTGCCGAGCGGTCAACGGACCCCCGCCATACATGTTGGGGTTGGATAATCCCGGCTAGTGCTAGTGATCCGCTCCTCTCAGTGGTGATGCGGAGGCAGATCAGGCGAAACGCGGCGCAGAATCCCTTCTGGACTTCGGTTGCGCGTTGCTGTTCGCCGGCTACTGCAGACCTCAAGGCCCTCGTCGCCAAGACGGGCTTGAGGCTGGCGGCGCCTCCGCCAATTGGGAAGCCAACAAGCGCCGCGCATCGCGCCCGAAATGGTGCCCAAGGTTGATACTGATATTGAATTGTATGAACGCGTAATGATTCACCGGCTTGAAGGATCGGTGGCGGGAGGCTTGCTTGCATCCCCTTGTTCGCACAGCTGCGCTGCGCTCGCTCTTGACTCTGGCTGTGTCTTCTAGCCGCGAGTTCATTCCACAAAGTATTCCCCAGGCTCCATGACAGGGCCAGCCGGTTCTGGGCGCGACCTCGGAGGACGACCTGTCCTGCCGAATCCGGAAAACGCGGGGCCATCATCCAGCCATCGACTGTCAGCGCCTGGTGGGCTGAAACACCGATGTGCCGGGCGCTGCTCCCGTCCAGTAGACCGACCCAGCCCTGGGCTAGTTACCCCATGCTGCGCGGAGTGCGTGTCTGCGCGCTTCCGGGTGAGCTGGCCCTTGATCGCGGTGAGTCGGCCCGCGAGATCCTGGCCGGCCAGCGCTCCCTTGTCGGTAGTCTCGCGACGACCCGGGTGTGCCCACCACCTTCACCTGATGGCTCCTGGTGCTCGCCGTGCCGACCGACGTCTGGCCCCGCTGGTCACGTCACCTTGAAGTCCGACGTCCTGGTGCCCTTCGGGCCGGCGTCCGTCACGACGGAGACCGTCAGGTGGTACACCCCACGAATCGTGAGGGAGTCAGTCGTGAAGTAGAAGCTGCCGCGGCAGGACTCGTTGCGGCCGGTCATGATGACGGTCGTTCCTCGCTTGAGCACCCACGTGGGGTAGCACCCCGCGCTCAAGTATCGGCCGGTTTCGTCGTACACCTCGGCGTTCGCGCCGGGAGTCGAGCCCGCGCGGTACTCGTTCGGTCCGATCTTGCCTCCGGTACTGATCCGAATGGTGATCGCCAAGGCGCCCGGTGGGGGCGTCTCAAGGGTCGGTGACGGCGATTCCGTGGTCGGGGTCCCGGTCGGTGTCTCGGTGATCCTCTCGGTGACAGTGCTGGTGGCTGTCTGGGTCTGCACTGCCTGCACCGTGGTCGGTGGCGGCGCCGGATTGATGCTGGCAGGGAGCGCGCCGGCCTGCCCGAGAACGATCGTGATCACCGAGCCGATGATCGCCCCGACCGCCGGGATTCCAGCGATCAGTGCCGGATGCCGATGCCAGGCCGCCTCCGCCTTCTTGGCGGGTTTTCCGGCAGGCGCTTGTGTCTTGGTCTGATCCACTGTGGTCCCCCCACATGACAGTTCGTCTCGATGGCCCCTCAGCCACCTCGTGAGGCACAACGATGGACCAAAACGGTGACCCCGTCCACAGCAGAGAGCGACCGGCATTTGGCCGGGCCGATAGCCCAGACTATGCCGCTGAGTCCTCATGCTGCCGAGCGGCAGGCCCCGGCGCTATCGATCAGTCCACCTGCGGTTCAAAAGGCTGCGCGATGTCACAACATCCGCCCTCTCCAGGTGACACCGCCTCGACATCTTGAGCGGCCCCGGGATGTCTGGAGACTTCATTCGTTAAGAGGATCAAGTCCCTTGCACGTCCGTCGCCTGACGGATGTTGACCGTCGTTCTCGATGACGACGTGGAGGTTGTTGTCGGTCGTTGATGTTGCAGACGTTGGCTGGGCGGCCGCGGATGTGGTTGATCTGTCTGGTCGGCGCCGTCAGTGTGCCGGGTTTCTGAAGAATGCACCCGACGAAGACGACGACGGCCCTCCCGCCGTAGGTCGTGGAAGACCGCTGCGGGAGGGCCGTGGTGGATGCGCGGAGGCGGCTCAGTAGGTGACTCGGGCAGTACAGACCTCGCCGGTCCTGGTGTTGCGGGCCGTACCGACGAACTTGTCCGCACCGGCACGGTTCGGCGTCCTGAACTCGACTGAGAAGGACCCGCTCGGCGCCTTGGTGACCCGGCGGCCGGAGAACACCGCGACGCCGTTGTCCCGGACGGCGACCGTCCAGGTCTGGCCGTTCCGGTTGCTGTCGATCTCCAGTTCCACCTGCAGGCGGCCGTTGTCCGGCTTGGCTTTCATCTTCCAGATGGTGGCCGAGGAGCACCTGCCGCGGGCCTCGACCCGCCGTTCCCCTCCCTTGGCGGACGCGGGGGCCAGATCGACGACGGCGAACGTGCTGGCCAGGGCGAGAGTGGTGACGACGGCGGACAGTCGCGAGATCTTCATGGTGGCTCCGGTGCTCGGTGCACCCGTTCCTCGGGTGCCTCGCGACTCAGTCTGGGAGAGTCGAGGTAGGCGCGACAATCGACCTTTGGTGCTAGTGCGGAGGTATCACCACGGGTGCCGCCGGGCGAAGCGAGTGGGGCCGCCCGCCCCGTCCGGGCGGCCCCACCAGGAGGTGTTCGTACTCCGATGCCAGCCAGGATCCCTTACGGACAAAGGGTTTTCGTCCTATCAGAGGTGATGCCACGAATGCGAACCGCTCCCGTCGACGTCGTACAGCTGCAGCAGGCTCGGACCGAGCAGGCAGACTGTCTCGCAGCTCGAACGCCTGCAACACCGGATGTGTGGCTTCGTAGCTGAAGGCAACCTTTTCGAACGTACATCCTGCCGCAGCGCTGGCGCCGGGCGCGCATCCGCCCAATCGACGACCACTTCGTCGCACTCCAGTACGTCGCGCACTCGTGAAGCACTCGCACCGGCCTGTACTGCGGACAGCCGGGTCAGCCCGCGAACGGGTGAATAGAGATCTTGGAGGTACGCGAGCACCACCGGCAGTTGCCCACTAGTCAGGACTCCCGTCAGAACGTGGCGTCCACCGACGACCAGCACCAACGCCGAGCCGACAGCCAGCACGATGTCCGCCACAGCAGTTCACCGGGCATCGACCCCTATCGCTCGTAGTTCGACGTCGAGCACCGCGCGATTCCGGGTGCCGAATACCGCAGCCGCTCGATCTGTCCGGCCGAATGCCGCGACGAGGTAGGCAGCGGTAGTGCCCTCTGGTACTAGGACTGTCGTCGGGCTGCCTCGCGCAGGGTTGACACCTCTACGATCCGATCATGGTGAATCTGCGACGGTTGCTGCCGCGCTCCTCGTCGCGCGCGGAGCGCGAACCGATCTCCACAGTCGGCCTCCTGGTCCGCTTCACCGCGGCCGGCCTGATCGTGCTCCTTTCCCTGGCGGCCCTGATCGCCTTCATCGCAAGGCAGGCCGGTACGGCGCAGGCGAGTGAATCGGCGCGGCAGGTCACCTATGTGACCGCGCGGGGCGTCGTGGAACCGCGGCTGGACGCATCCGTCATCGCGGGTCAGCCGGCCGCGCTGAAGGCGTTCGACACCGCGATGCGCAAGTACGTCCTGAAGGGCTCGCTGGTACGCGTGAAGCTGTGGAACGCCGACGGCAAGATCGTCTACTCCGACGAGCCCCGGTTGATCGGGGCAACCTTCCCGCTCGGGCCGGCCGAGACCGAGGCGCTCCGGATCCAGGGCAGCAACGAGTCCGAGGTCAGTGACTTGGGCCGGCCAGAGAATCGGTTCGAGATCCCCTACCGCAAGCTGCTCGAGGTGTACGTCGGGGTCCGCGGCACGCACGGGGAACCGATGCTCTTCGAGGCTTACTTCCAGTACCAGGCGGTCACTGAAGCCGGGCAGGCCGCGTGGAAGCGGTTCGCCCCGCCTTCGCTCGGGGCGTTGCTCGTGCTGGAGCTGGTCCAGATCCCGTTCGCCTGGTCGCTGGCCCGCCGGGTCCAGCGACAGCAACGCGACCGGGAGCGGCTGCTCCGGCACGCGGTCGAGGCCTCCGACGCCGAGCGCCGCCGGATCGCGGGCGAGCTGCACGACGGGGTGGTCCAGGAGCTCACCGGGCTCAACTACGCGCTCGATGCCATGCGGCTGGGCCACCCCAGTAACGGAGAACGAGCCGAGCTGATCGCCGACAGCGCGACCATGCTGCGCGGCAGTATCGGTTCGCTGCGCACGCTCCTGGTCGACATCTACCCTCCCAACCTGGCCGAGGAAGGACTCGCGTCCGCCTTGGCGGAGCTGGCAGCCGGGCTCGAGCGCGCGGGCATCGACGTACAGCTGGAGACCGATGGCGCGGAAGACCTGCCGCCTGCGGTCGCGGCGCTGCTGTTCCGCGCCGCGCAGGAGATCATCCGGAACGTCGCTTCCCACAGCGGCGCCCGCGAGGTGCTGATTCGTACGGGCCGCACCGACGGCCGCGCAACCCTCGTCATCGACGACGACGGGCGCGGGTTCGACGAGACCCGGCTGGACGAGCGGCACAGCAGCGGACACCTCGGCCTGCGCTCGATAGGCGACCTGCTGGCGCAATCAAGTGGCATGCTGACTGTGCGGGCGGCTCCCGGCCAGGGAACACGAGTGGAAATCGAGGTACCGCTGAGATGATCCGGGTGCTGATCGTCGACGATCATGCGATCGTGCGCAATGGGCTGGCCCAGTTGCTCGGGACCACCGACGATCTCGAGCTGGTCGGCGCGGCCCGGGACGGCGAGCAGGCGGTGACGATGGCGGCCGAGCTCCAGCCGGACGTCATCCTGATGGACCTCTCGATGCCCGGAACGGACGGTATCGCCGCCACCGGCCGGATCGTCGCGGCAAATCCGTCGGCCCATGTGCTGGTGCTGACCTCCTTCAGCGATAAGACGCGCATCCTGGACGTCTTACAGGCCGGCGCCGAGGGCTATCTGCTCAAGCACAGCGAGCCCGAGGTGATCCTGGCCGGCATTCGCGACGTTGTGGCCGACGGTTCGCCGCTCGACCCGAAGGCGGCCCGCGTGCTGCTCACCAACCGCCGTAGCCCCGGTCCGGACACGCAACTCACCGTCCGGGAACAGGAGGTCCTCGAGATGATCGGGGACGGACTGCCGAACAAGACAATCGCGCGCCGCCTCGGCATCAGCGAACGCACGGTCAAGTCGCACCTGACCAACCTCTACCAGCGGCTCGGCGTCCCCAACCGCACCCAGGCCGCCCTCTGGGCGCAGCGCCAGCGCCGCCCGGACTATGGGTCCTAGTACCAAAGATCGGTGGTTCTTGCCCAAGCTCCCGGGTCACCATCAGAGCATGGAACCAGAAGAGCAGGCAGAGGAAACCCGTCGTCGACCGATCGTTCTGCAGGCGCGAGGCGCCGACGCAGAGTCCGCCCGTCGTAGCCCGGCCCGGTACTTCGCCTGGGCAGGCACCGGCATGATCGCCCTTGCGGCGGCCGCCGGACTGGTAGCCGGAGGCACCGCCGTCTGGTCGGCCTTCGACCCCGGTACGCCGGGCCAGGCGCCCGCGCCGCTTTGGTTCCCGCCGCCGGCGACCATCCAGCCCCAGGCCGCGACTATCACCCCGAGCAGCAGCCCCACGACCCTGGACGACCACGGCGGCCGCCGCGACGATCCCTCCGGTTCGCCGACGTCCACCGGCCCCGGCAGCTCCGGCCAAACGACCGAGCCCGGCGACGACAAGGGCGGCCTCCGCAAGTCCGGCTCCGGTAAGAGCGGTAGCGGCTCAGACAGCGCCGGATCAGGCAAGTCGTCTGATGACCCCGTAGGTCACCGCTGAGCCTGCATTATCGGGCTGTACCGGTTGGCCGGCTGGCTTGGTGCGTGAACTGGGCTGGCGCCGCTGAGGTACGTTTTCTAGTTGGGATGGGATGCACGATTGGTGCGTCGATGGTGGCTTGTTGATGATGACTCCGCTGGGAGAGGATGCGGTCAGCGAATGACGTCGGATGATCGGCAAGGCGACGCTGATGCTGCGGAGTCGGCTCGGGATTCGCTGATTGCCCGGCTCGACCGGGTGGAGAAACTGGTTGCCGGGAACACGCAGCTGGCGCGAGTTTCACAGAGTGTGGTCGGTGGCCGGTCGCGGTGGCCGGTGATCATCGCTGTGGTGGTCGCGATCGGTCTGCAGTTGATCCTGCCGGGCCGGTTCGCGCCCGGGCACCGTGCGGTGCCCGCGTTCGAGTTGGTGCTGTTGATCGCATTGGTCGCGGCCAACCCGCTCAGTGCGCGCCGACGGGCCCGGTGGCTGCGCCGAGCGATGGCGGTGTTCACGGCGATCATCACTGGTACCAATGCGTGGTCGGCGGTCAGGCTGGTCGAGCAGATCGTCCAGGGCAAACAGGAGAATGCTCTGATCCTGTTGACCTCAGGCGCCGCGATCTGGGTGACCAACGTGATCGTGTTCGCGCTGTGGTATTGGCAGTTCGACCGGGGCGGTCCCCTCGCCAGGCTCGGCGGTGCGCAGCCCTACCCGGACTTCTCGTTCCCGCAACGGCAGAGTCCGCAGGAGGTGCCGTCGGACTGGGAGCCGGCGTTCATCGACTACCTGTACCTGGCTTACACCAACGCGACGGCCTTCAGCCCGACCGACGTCCTGCCGTTCACCGGTCGCGCCAAGTTCGTCATGATGATCCAATCCGCGGTATCGCTGGTCACCATCGCACTCGTGATCTCGCGCGCGATCGGCCTGTTCAAGTAGCAGGTCGGCTCCTCGGCGCGGGTCACCGTTGCTGCCGGTCGAGCGCCTCGTCCAGGAACAGTGCACTGTTGATGAGGGCGAGGTGGGTGAAGGCCTGCGGGTAATTGCCGAGGAAGCGTCCCGCCGGGTCGAGCTCCTCCGCGTACAGGCCCAGGTGGTTCGCGTACCCGTGCAGCTTCTCGAAGAACAGTCGCGCCTTGTCCACCTGACCCGACCGGGCCAGGCACTCGACGAACCAGAACGAGCAGATGCCGAACGTCCCCTCGGCACCCTCCAGCCCGTCGGACGCGGCAGCCTCCGGGCGGTAGCGGTAGACGAGTGCGTCGTCGACCAGCTCCTCCTCGATCGCGGTGAGGGTGGACAGCCAGCGCGGGTCGTGCGAGGCGATGAAGCCGACCAGCGGCATCATCAGCGCGGACGCGTCCAGCGTGTCCCCGCCTTTGTACTGGACGAACGCCTGCTTCTCCTTGCTCCAGAAGCCGTTGTAGATCTCGTTGTGGATGTCGTCGCGTACCTCGAGCCAGCGGGGTAGCGGAGCGGGCAGCGAGCGTCGCTGCGCGATGCGGATCGCCCGGTCCATCGCCACCCAGTCGGTGAGCCGTGAGTAGATGAACTCGCGCTGACCGCCACGCACCTCCCAGATGCCCTCGTCGGTGTCGCGCCAGTGCTTGCAGACCCATTCGGTCGCCGCGCTCAGGTCCTGCCACAGGGCGTACGAGATCGGCTGGACGAGCTCGTCGTAGAGGTTGACCGCGTAGAGCAGCTCGCCGTAGATGTCGAGCTGGGTCTGGTCGTAGGCGCCGTTGCCGATCCGCACCGGCGCCGAGTCCCGGTAGCCGCTCAGATGGTCCAGCGTCTGCTCAGTCAGGTCGTGGCGACCGTCGATCCCGTACATGATCTGCAGCTTTCCGGGCTCCGTGGCCTCGTCGAAGCGAGCCTCGACCCAGCGCATGAAGCCGCTGGCCTCCTCGGTGAAGCCGAGCCGGATGAGGCTCGCGGCGGTGAACGACGCGTCGCGGATCCAGGTGAACCGGTAGTCCCAGTTGCGCTCGCCTCCGATCTCCTCCGGGAGCCCGAAGGTCCCGGCCGCGGCGATGGAGCCGTACTTCTGCGACGTGAGCAGCTTCAACGTCAATGCGGAGCGGCTGACCATCTCCTGCCAGCGTCCGCGATAGGACATCTTCGCGTTCCACTCGCGCCAGTACGCCAAGCTGTGCTGGAAGGCACGCTCCGCGAAGTCCGCGGCCTCGGTGGCGCTCTGGACGTCGGAGTCGACCGTCTCCAGGATGAAGTCGACGCTCTCGCCCGAGGCGAGCGTGAAGTCGGCGACGGCGTCGCCGTCCACGATCTCGACTGGGACCGCGGACCGTAGGCGCAGCGGCTTCACCTCGTCACCTTCCGGGGTGAACCAGATCTCGGCGCCCTTCACCTCGGCCCGGTGACCGACGCGCGCGTAGTCGAAGCGCGGCGCGCACTCGAGACGGAGGTCGACCGGCCCCCGAACCGCCTTCACCCGGCGGATCAGGATGTGGGTGTGGCGCATGTCCTCGACCGGCATGAAGTCAGTGATCTCGACGAGCCCGTCGGCGCTGAGGAAGCGGGTGAGGAGCACATTCGTGTCCGGCAGGTACATCTGCTTGTGGCGGAACCCCTCCGCAGCCGGCGCGATCTTGAACCGGCCGCCCTTGTCGTCATCGAGCAGAGCTCCGAAGACGGTGGGGGAGTCGAAGTGCGGGAAGCACATGTAGTCGATGGATGCGTCGACACCGACCAGCGCCACCGTGTGCAGATCACCGATGAAGCCGTAGTTCTCAAGCGGTTGGTACGCCACGAAGTTCTCCCCCTTTGTCCGTCACTGCGATCGAGCCCGGCTGACCCGTCGGCAGCTCCTGCTGTGCGTCGTTATGAGACCTCCGCACGTCCGGCCTTCGCGGCACTCGGTTGCCGAGCGGCCGGGAGGTGCGTGCGCAGGACCGAGCGGTAGTTGGGGTCGTGGAAGAGCTTGGCCGTGAGGATGACACGCGGCACCATCAGCCACAGCACCGCGACCAGGGCCGCGCCGCCGGCGGGTCCGAGGAAGTACACCCACCATTCCTGCCACTGTCCCGACACGATGCTGGGTCCCAGGGTGCGCGCCGGGTTCAGTCCGGTGTTGGTCAGCTCGGACCCGAGCCAAGTGTCGAAGGTCACGACCGCGCCGGCGGCCACCGGTGTCCACCGCACCCAGGCGCGGGCGGACAGGAACAGGAACATCGTGCCGATCAGGAGGCCGACCATCAGTGCCTCGATGGCCACCGCGGCGGCGGCGCCCACCTCGGGAGTGATGGCTCCGTAGTCGACCCCTGCGGCGGTATCCGCCCAGA
Organism: Kribbellaceae bacterium; assembly: GCA_033851195.1. GTDB lineage: Bacteria > Actinomycetota > Actinomycetes > Propionibacteriales > Kribbellaceae > Kribbella. The sequence continues at coordinate 10,577 of JAWWOY010000028.1, forward strand.
CGACGCGGAGTGCGAGCGTCCCGAGCACGCCTCCCGCGAGCTGGGCCGTCCAGTACCCGAACAGGTCGTGCGGGTGGACGTGCCCGGTGATCCAGAACGCGAGCGTCACCACGGGGTTCAGGTGCGCGCCGCTGAGCCGGCCGATGGGGCTCGTCGCGATCGCCACGATGATGACCCCGAATACGAGGCCGAGCAGGAGCAGGCGCACCGTCAGGGAGGGGATCCAGTCCTGGAACGCCGATCCCGGGTGGAACACGATCGCGACGCTCGACAGCGCACCGAACACGAGGAGAGCGGTGCCGACGAGCTCGGCGGCCCACTCGCCGAGGTGCAGACCACCGACGGCCGGCTGTGGTGCCGCGGTCTCGTCGCTCACCGCGGGTCCGACGACGGGTCGGACTCATCGAAGATCTCGATGCCGTACTTCGGCGCGACCCTCGCCAGCAGTTCTTGGTCGATCACCCGCCCGGGAGAGGGCTGGTCGTTCACGCGGGCGGTGCCCAGCTCCTTGAAGTAGCCCTCGATCCCCGACGGCAAGAAGATCAGCAGGATCCTGCTGGGTTCCTTCAGCGTGTTCTCGAACTTGTGCAGGCTGCCCTTGGGCAGGTGCACGAAGCCGCCCGGGGCGAGCGTGAAGTCCCTGCCGTTGGCGACTACGCGGATCTCGCCGTCCAGCACATAGATGGACTCGCTCTCGCGTTCATGGATGTGCAGGGGTGGGCCCGACTCGGCGGGCACCACCGTCTCGACGAACGTCAACCCACCGTCGGTGTCCTTGGCCTCAGCCTTGATCGTGTCCAGGTCGCCGAACACCCACAGGCCTTCGCCGCCGCCCGGCGGCACGTGGATGATCCTGGTGGGCTCCAGTGCGGGGATGACGCTCATGGGGGCTCCGATGCCGGTCGGCTCAGTGGTGGGGGTGCAGTTCGTGCGACTGCAGTTCGACGAGGGTGACGATGAGGATGGGGTCGATGACGGCCTCCATCAGGTGCCCGCCGGCGGTCGTGCCGTCCCGCCGGCCGACGACGACGTGGCCATGGACGTTCAGCCCCTTCTCGTCGGTGGTCAGGATGTCGCCCATCAGGCTCAGGACCTCCACCTGCTCCTCGTGGAACGCGATCTCGTCGAAGCCCCTCGTCCGGAGGTTGAAGAAGCCGAGACGGGTCTGCTGGAAGCCTCCGATCGCGGTGAACGACGCGGCGTCGATGTCCTCGCTGGTGACGTAGTCGCTCAATCCCTGGACCGCTTCCTCCCCGGGATCGAAGAAGACCAGGTGGGTGCGCTGCGGAGCTGAGCGCCCATCGAGGATGCGGCTGTGCATGAGAGGTGCCCCTCTGCTCGATGTGTCCAGCAAGGTCCTCGACTTGGCGCAGGGTTAAGTTGCCGAGAGTAGCGAGATGTAAGCATAGAGTAGCAACAGACGCGACTGCGTCAACACTCCTGGGAGGCGCCATGCGGTTCGGCATCTGCTTGTACCTGTGGACCACGGACTTGACTGACGAACACCTGCACCTGATCGGGGAGCTGAAGCGGCTCGGCTACGACGGCGTAGAGGTCCCGCTGAGCTCGGGCAACGCCAGCGACTATCGGAGGATCCGCCGGGTCCTGGACGACGAAGGCATGGCCTGCACGACCATCATCAACGTCGGCGCCGACAAGGACACCGTCAGCGCCGACCCGGTGGTCCGCCAGGCCGCGCTCGACGAGCTCACCTTCGGGATCGAGACCAGCGCCCTGCTCGGCAGCGAGGTCATGTCCGGTCCTTACCAGTGCGCGTACGCCCACTTCACCGGCGCGGGCCCGACCGTGGCGGAGCTGGAGCGCTCCGCCGAGGTGCTCCGCAAGGCCGCCGAGATCGCGGAGCCAGCCGGGGTCCGGCTCGCCGCCGAGTTTCTCAACCGGCACGAGAGCTACCTGATCAACACCATGGCCGCGGGCGCCGACCTGGCCCGGCGGGTGGATCACCCGGCGTTCGGGATCCTCTACGACACCCATCATGCCCATGCCGAGGAGGACGACGTCGGAGCAGCCATCCGCGACCACGCCGAGCACATCCATCACGTCCAGTTCAGCGAGAACAACCGCGGGTCGCTCGGCATGGGACAGGTCGACTGGGCGACCACCGTGGAGGCCCTCAAAGCCGTCGACTACGACGGCTGGGTGTCAGCGGAGGCCTTCGCGGCCGATGTGCCCGGGCTGTCCTCGGCCGCGCACGTGTGGCGCGACACCTTCGACACGAAGGACGGCTTCGCCAGGAGTGCGATCGCGTTCATGCGCAAGCAGCTGGGTACCGACTGAGCACTGAGGCCGAGGCGCTCTAAGCCTCGATCCACCGATGTGCACGGATCTGGCGTTTGAAGTGGTCCCACGTTCGTGTTCACAACAAGACCTTGAAGTACGGGCCAGAGTGTCCCGAACGCTTCGGATCACTCAACCAGGTAAGAGAATTCGTGGACACCGTGCGAAGTTGCCGCGCCGGGGTCATGAGCGACGAGCCCGTCGGTCTCCTGGCTGTACTCCAGTTCGTTCCAGCGCTCGGCCCGCGGTCGGTCTTTCAGGTCTCGTCTTCGGCCAGGCACTGTTCCGGGGGACCGACCAGGAGCACGCGGCCGAGCTCGTCGTGGTCGCCTCCGACGCAGGGTGGTTCCGGATTCGGAAGGCGGCCGGACTGGACGAAGTCCGATTGGCGAGCTACGGCACAGCTGGGTCACCTTGCTCCTCGACGGTGGTGGCGGCGCCGGTTGGGGTCCCGGCCTCACGGCGCCAGTGGGCGAGGTTGCCGCGGGTCGTCAGGGTGCGGGGATGGTGCGGGCCTAGCACCCGTAGCCGGTCGACTAGCAGCTCCTCGAAGGCGGTGGCGGCGCCGGCAGGGTTCCCGGCCTCACCGCGCCAGTGGGCGAGGCCGTCGCGGGCGTGCAGGGTGTCGGGGTGGTCCGGGCCCAGCAGCCGTAGCCGGTCGTCGAGCAGCTCCTCGAAGGCGGTGGCGGCGCCGGCAGGGTCCCCGGCCTCACCGCGCCACCGGGCGAGGCCGCCGCGGGTCGTCAGGGTGTCGGGGTGATGCGGGCCTAGCACCCGTAGCCGATCGGCTAGCAGCTCCTCGAAGGCGGTGGCGGCGCCGGCAGGGTCCCCGGCCTCACCGCGCCAGTGGGCGAGGCCACCGCGGGCGATCAGGGTGCGGGGGTGGTGTGGGCCTAGCACCCGTAGCCGGTCGTCGAGGAGCTCCTCGAAGGCGGTGGCGGCGCCGGCAGGGTCGCCAGCCTCACCGCGCCACCGGGCGAGGTTGCCGCGGACGATCAGGGTGTCGGGGTGCTCCGGGCCTAGGATGCGTAGGAGGTCGGCGAGCAGCTCCTCGGTGGTGGCGGTGGCGGCGGCAGGGTCCCCGGCCTCACCGCGCCAGTAGGCGAGGTTGCCGCGGACGATCAGGGTGTCGGGGTGCTCCGGGCCTAGGACGCGTAGGAGGTCGGCGAGCAACTCCTCGAAGGTGGTGGCGGTGGCAGGGTCCCCGGCTTTACCGCGCCAGTAGGCAAGGCTGCCGCGAGTCGCCAGGGTGTCGGAGTGGTCCGGGCCCTGCAGCCGTAGCCGGTCGGCTAGCAGCTCCTCGAAGGCGGTGGCGGCGCCGGCAGGGTCCCCAGCCTCACCGCGCCACCGGGCGAGGCCGTCGCGGGCGCGCAGGGTGTCGGCGTGGTCAGGGCCGAGTCGCCGGCCTGCCTGGCTTGCGAGGTCGGACATGTACGTTATTGCGTCGCGGAGCAAGCCAGCCTCGCCGAGGCTGCTCCCCACCCGGAGCAGCACAGGGTGCGCATCGGGCGTCCACAAGGCGAGCTGATGACGGGTCGCGACGATGGCCGCATTGTCTCGCAGCACAAGGGCCAGCGCCTGGTCGTTCTGAACGTCTGGCCAGACTGCGATGAGAGAATCAGCGACCGCCTGCACCGCCATCTCGAGGCTGCTGACGGGGAGCTGTTCGATGGTGGCACGCTGGGCCAATGCATGCGTACGGACGGCTCGGGCGCCCCCAGCAGAGTCGTGGGTGACGAGGCTGAGGCGGTGCAGGTTGCGGAGGGCTCGGCGAGCATCCTCCGCCGATATCAGCTTCCCTTGTTCGCCTCGATCTCGTGCTGGCGTACGACTCCCACCGCTACCTCGGCGGTTCGGATTGGAGACCGGTTCGCCCGGTGTGCCGCTCGATTCCAGTGAGGTCAGGAAGGTGCATGCGGCGGCGGTGGTGAAGACTTCCTCCGGGACGCCATTGGGGTCCAGCGTGGCCGCCAGGGCAAGTACCCCTTTCGCCAGGCCTGCGGGACTGAGAGCGTTTGCTCTCTCGGCCGCCAGCGCCCAGACCGCGCTGGTGGTGTGGGCGTAGTCATCGCCGGCATCCCCGGGGCTGTCGGGGAACAGCTCTGTCAGGGTGCGGGTGCGATCAGCCAGCAGTTGACGGTAGGCCGTGCAGTCGGTCGCGTCGTTGATGATGACAGCCGCGGCCTGGGCCAATGCCACGGGCAGATGCCCCAGGTCATCGGCGAGCCGGTCAGCGTCTTGGAGCGCATTGACGGGCAGACCTGGCGCAACGCTCAGCTTGCCGCTGAGGTACTGACGCGACTGCGCGCGCTCGAATACGCCGACGTTGATGCAGGTCCGTCCAGGGCCGAGGAGGGCGGCGTCGCGGCGGCGGGTGGTGAGGATGACCCGACCAGAAGGCCCCGCGGGCCACAGCCCTGGCTTGCCGTTGCTGCCGGCTAGGTCTGCAGGGTCGGCGACGTCGTCCAGGACTACCAACCAAGGCCTGTCAGTGACGGCAAGCCAGGTGAGGAATGCTTCGGCCTGCTCGGTTGGGACACCGCCGCGATCGCCACCGACAAGCTCCCTCCCGGGTAGCTCTGGGAGCACTGCGACACAAGCCTGGGCGTAACTGGACAGGATCGCCGCGTGGGAGGAAGCCGTGATCCAGAGCGCGAGGTCGACCCGGGGGCGGCCATCGGTCCTCTCGGGTGTGAGTGCGTGCCCGAATACTGCGGATGCGATCTGTGTCTTGCCGGTGCCGCCGTCCCCTGTGACGATTGCGATCCCTGCCTGCGTGATGCCGGCTGTGACTCGTACACCAAGGGCGTTCTCCACAGCTGCGTGCACTGCTGGTCGGTCGACGTACGCATCAGCCAGCCTCGGCGGCCGTCCAACCACCACCGGCCAAGGCATTTTGGCCACATCCAGTTGGGAAACCAAATAGCTGTTGTATTGAGTATTTCCAGACCCGACTTGCGTGCCCTGCGCGTGCCGCAAATCTGCCATGGGCAGGGCGTCAGGGCGCCAGAGGTGGTTGGGCGTACGAGACCCTGCGCTGTCAGTCACGACAAGTGGCTCTTACGCTGACGGGGTGCCGAACGTGTTAGTCATCGTGCTGTGGTCACCGACCTGTACACCCTGGCTCCCGCGCAGATCGACGGTGTACTTGCCTGCATCGGCGCCCGCAGGATCGAGTTCTGTCATCAACCGCTCCGCCGCCTCTAACACCTCCGGGTCAGCGGCTACGCCGGCCCCGGTCAGTGCCTTGCCGAGCGGAGCGCTCCAGGTTTCCGGGTCCTGCTCATGCTCGGCCAAGGCAACCTCGGCGCTGGGTACGCCGGCCAGTCGCCGCTTCACGAGCTGCTTCAACGCAGTGTATGCGTCGTTGACCGCTGTCGTAGCGGACTCACCTACCCCCGCTGCTGCTCCCGCCACCAAAGCGCCCAGAATCAACGTCACCGGCTCCATGACCCTCGCCTAAACGTGAACAAGTCCCATAAACAAGCCCCATAGCAGAATGCACCCTACAGGTCCCGGCCGCGCCGGACACCGCGCGCCGTCGCGGCAGCCGGGCCGTCGTGGGTGGCGTGGTGGTGTCCAGGGCCTCGTGCAGGGACGGTCAGCTCCGGCCTCCCGCGTCGAGGCAGGACCTCTTGTCCGCGAACACCTTAAGTTAAGGCCCCGTGCCGACCAGTGGTGGCATGGCCCACATCCCGTATCCCACCGCCTTGGCGCCGGCCGGGTTGGCGCCGATCGCCGGCCAGAGCAGTCCTTCGGTGTATGAGCTGGCCGAGACCACGAACGTCCGGTCCATCGCGTTCTGCCCGTAGGGCTCCCGCCACTCGACCGGCAGCTGGTACCAGGTGCCGACGTACCAGAGCTTGATGAGCGCACGGGCAACGGGGCCGAGCTTCGCGTCGCTGAGGATCTCCCTGCGCAGCCCCGCC
>JAWWOY010000089.1:0-16289 GCA_033851195.1 Kribbellaceae bacterium
GCACGGTGCGCGTCACCCACGCCTTCCTCCCGCTGCTACACCGTTCCACCGCCCCCGTCGTAGTCAACGTCAGCAGCGGCCTGGCCTCGCTGACCGAGGTCACCACCCCGGGCACCCCGAGATACGACTACCCGGGCGTCGCCTACCCGGCGTCGAAGACCGCCGTCAACATGATCACCGTGCAGTACGCGAAGGCGTTCCCGAACATGCGGATCAACGCGGTAGAGCCCGGCTTCACCAAGACCGACCTGAACGGGAACACCGGCATCCAGACCGTCGAGCAGGGCGCCGAGATCATCGTGCGCCTGGCGCAGGTGGGCCCTGATGGACCCACCGGAGGCTACTTCGACGCCGAAGGCACCCTTCCCTGGTAATCCGAACCGGGCGCGAGCAGGTACAAGGCTCTACGCCCACGCCGTCCAGCATCGGCGGGTGGGTGTAGAACCCTCGACCAACCAAAGCGCAGGAGCATTGGCCCGCATGCCCGCGAACATCGGAATGCCAAGTCCTTGCCTGTTGACCGCCGGCCGGTCAGTCGCCAACCAGACCAGCACGCTCAGCGGCGAAGATCGGCGACATTCATCGACTGCTCCGCGCCGAACTCCTCGAACCGCATGACTTCTGTAAACCCCGGCCGGCGCAGCAAGATCAGCGAGGGCTCGTTGGCCGACTGAGTGACCGCGACGACCTTCTCGTCGGGCACAACGCTGGACGCCCACGTCAGGACAGCCAGGACGGAATCCTGCGCATAGTAAAGATCTTCACCCACAGGTCTTGACTATTGCTCTAGCCACTTCGCTCAGATCATTGTTCAACTGGTGATCCCGCCCGGGCAGCCGGTGCACCTGCGCCTGCGGGATCGCCTGGGCATACAGGTCGGCGTGCGAAGGCAGGGCGGTTTCGTCCTGGAGTCCGTGGAACACCAGCACCGGCACGCCTTGCGGCAGCCTCGCGCCGTGGTCGCTCGGCAGCTCGAACTCATCGCTGGGCCAGCCGCCCTCGCCGACGAACGGAGCGGCGATCAGCACGATCGCCCCGATCCCCCGCTCCGGCGGCTGCTCGGCGAGCGCATTGATCAGGATTGTCGCACCGACCGAATGACCGGCCAGAACCGCGCCGTCGTCCAAGTCCGCCATCTCACGTCGGATCGCCGTACTCCACCGACCGTAACTCGGGTCGCCCTCGTCGGGCATACGCGGGTACCGGACCTCGTGCCCGTCCCCGAGCTCTCGCCTCAGGCTTTCGACCAGCTTGTCGTCCCATTCGTCATGCACGCCCGCGCCGCCGCCCTGGATGAACAGGATCTGCCGAGCCCCTGTCATAGCCGCCCCCTTCGGGCCTTCGTAACGAGCCGATTCGATACCCACCCCCGGCCGGAGTCAACTCCGGCCGGCCTGGCGATGGCGTTCAAGCTGATCATGCCGCGGACTTCGTCTGACGGCACCGATAATCGGTTGCTGCCGGGCTCGCGGTCTGTTGTACTCCGAGATGTCAGCCCGGTCATTCGAGGAGTCGTCATGCGTTCTGCATTCATGTCCAACCAGAGAGGAACTGCTGTCTATCTAAAGGACATGAAGCTTAGTGAGAACGCTGAACCTGGGGATTCTGGCGCATGTAGACGCCGGTAAGACCAGCCTGACCGAGCGGCTGCTGTACGCCGCCGGTGTCATCGACGAGGTCGGTAGCGTCGATGACGGCAGCACCCAGACCGACTCGTTGGCACTGGAACGGCAACGCGGCATCACGATCAAGTCCGCCGTCGTCTCCTTCGTCGTCGGCGACGTCACGGTCAACCTGATCGACACTCCCGGCCACCCGGATTTCATCGCCGAGGTGGAACGGGTGCTGAGCGTGCTCGACGGCGCCGTACTGGTCATCTCTGCGGTCGAGGGCGTCCAGGCGCAGACCCGCGTGTTGATGCGCACTCTTCAGCGGCTGCGCATTCCCACCTTGATCTTCGTGAACAAGATCGACCGCAGCGGCGCCCGGTTCGACGGCGTACTTCGGAGCATCTCGGAGAAGCTCGCCGAGGCAACGATCCCGATGGGTTCGGCCACTCAGCTGGGCAGTCGCGACGCGCAGTACAGGCTGTACGACGGCTCCGATGAGGGCTTCGTGTCGAGCTTGATCGATCTACTGGCTGAGCGCGACGAGGCCTTGTTGGCTGCCTACGTCGACGATGAGAGCAAGGTTTCGTACAGCGAGCTTCGTGACGAGCTTGCTGACCAGACCAAGCAGGCCTTGGTGCACCCGGTGTTCTTCGGGTCGGCGATCACGGGCGCAGGGGTTGACCAGTTGATCGCGGGTGTCAAGGAACTGCTGCCCGCGGCCGAAGGTGACGTCGCCGGTCCCGTGTCGGGCACCATCTTCAAGGTCGACCGCGGTCCGGCCGGCGAGAAGGTCGCCTACGTCCGGATGCTCTCCGGAACCGTGCGAACGCGCGATCGGCTGCAGCTCCGTGACGGGAGCGACAGCAAGGTCACCGCGATCAGCGTCTTCGATCGTGGTTCGGCTGTGCAGCGTGCGTCCGTCGATGCAGGGCAGATCGGGAAGCTCTGGGGCTTGGGCGGCATCCAGATCGGTGACTCGATCGGCAGTTCACGGTCGGCCTCGGAGTCCCACTACTTCGCTCCCCCGACTCTGGAAACGGTGATCGCGCCGACCCGTCCCGCTGACAAGGGGCTGTTGCACGTGGCGCTCGCTCAGCTCGCCGAGCAGGATCCATTGATCAACCTCCGGCAGGACGACCTCCGGCAGGAAGTCTCGGTATCGCTGTACGGGGAGGTTCAGAAGGAGGTCATCCAGCAAACGCTGGCCGACGACTTCGGCATCGACGTCACCTTCCGCGAATCGACGACGATCTGCATCGAACGGCCGGTCGGCGCGGGAGCGGCGGTCGAGTTCAACGGCAAAGCGCCCAATCCCTTCCTGGCGACGATCGGGCTGCGGATCGAGCCGGCACCGCTCAACAGCGGGGTGGAATTCAGGCTGGATGTCGAACTCGGGTCGATGCCGTTCGCCTTCATCAAAGCGGTCGAAGAAACCGTGAAGGAGACCTTGGGCCAGGGAATCTACGGATGGCAGGTCACCGACTGCACGGTCGTCATGACGCATTCGGGATATTCAGCCCGGCAGAGCCATTCTCACGGTGTCTTCGACAAAAGCATGTCGAGTACCGCCGGCGACTTCCGGAATCTGACCCCGCTGGTCTTGATGGACGCGCTGCAACAGGCGGTCACCACGGTGTACGAGCCGATGCACAGCTTCGGCCTTGAAGTTCCAGCCGACACTTTCGGGCCGCTGCTACCCGTGCTGGCGCGGTTGCGTGCGGTCCCGCAGGCGCCGACGCCCCGCGGTTCGGCATACCTGCTGGAGGGCGAGATCCCGGCGGCCGCGGTGTATCAACTGGAGCAGCAACTGCCCGCGCTCACTCGCGGCGAAGGCGTGCTGGAATGCTCCTTCGACCGCTACCAACCGGTCACCGGGAAGATTCCGACACGCCCGCGGACGGACCACGACCCGCTCAACCGAAGGGACTACCTCCTACACGTACTGCGCCGCGTCTAGGAGGGCAGGTCAGGGGTGGAAGCGGTAGCCCATACCGGGCTCGGTGAGTAGGTGCCGGGGCCTGGATGGTTCGAGTTCGAGTTTGCGGCGTAGCTGGGCGATATAGACCCGGAGGTAGTTCGTCTCGGTCTCGTAGGTCGGGCCCCACACCTCGCGGAGCAGCCGCCTTTGACTGATGAGCTTGTCGGGGTTCCGAACGAGGATCTCGAGCAGGTGCCATTCGGTCGGGGTCAGCCGGACTTCGCCGTCGGCGGTGGTCAGCCGCTTGGTGGCGAGGTCGATCGTGAACGCCTCGGTCGTGATGACGGCGACGGTGTCTGCCGGGGTGGCTCGACGCAGCGCGGAGCGGATGCGGGCGAGGAGTTCGTCCATCCCGAAGGGCTTGGTGACGTAGTCGTCGGCCCCGGCGTCGAGCGCGGTGACTTTCTCGGCTTGTGCTCCTCTGGCCGACAGCACCACGATCGGTGCTGTGGACCAGCCGCGCAGCGCGTGCACGACCTCGACACCGTCGATGTCCGGCAGCCCTAGATCGAGGATCACCAGGTTGGGCGAATACTGCGCGGCAGTGGCCAGTGCTGTCCTTCCGTCCGGCGCGACGTCGACCTCGTAGTTCCGGGCCCGGAGGTTGATGCTCAGGGCCCGCAACAGTTGAGTGTCGTCGTCGACGATCAGCACCCGCGTCATGGCACCATCGGCAATGACACTGTCATGGTGAGTCCTCCTCCGGACGTGTCGGACGGCGTGATGGTGCCGCCCATCGCTTCGGTGAATCCGCGCGCCAGCGCCAGGCCGAGGCCGACACCGGCGCCGGACGTGCGGTCGTCGAGCCGCTGGAACGGCGCGAATATCCGATCCCGATCCTTGGCCGCGACGCCCGGGCCGGCATCAATCACGCGCAGCAGGATCGTCGAATCAGGAGTGGTGTCGACTCCGGCTGTCACCTGTACCGGCGTACCGGGCGGTGAGTGCCGGCACGCGTTGAGGACGAGATTGGCGACGACGCGTTCGAGCAGTCCTGGGTCGACGAGCACCTGGGGCAGGTCATCGGGCACATCGACCTGAACCCCGTCGGCATGGGCGTGGATCAACGCCTGCGCGACCACTTCGTCGAGCGCTGTCGGGACGGTGTGGACCGACAGCGCGCCGGCCTGTAGACGACTCATGGAGAGCAGATTGGTGATCAGATCGTCCAGCCGGTCGGCGGACTCCTCGATGGTGGCGAGCAGCTCGGAGTGCTCGGCCGCCGTCCAGGTCATGTCCTGCTGCCGCAGACTGGACACTGCCGCCTTGATCCCGGCCAGCGGCGTACGCAGGTCGTGCCCTACCGCTGCCAGCAGGGCGGTCCGCAGCCGGTCCACCTCGGCCAGCCCGCGCGCCTGGGCTGCCTCACCGATCAATTGCTGACCGTCCCACGCACGCGCTGCCGCAGCCGCGAGCTGGTTCAGCAGTCCACGGTCCTCGGCGAACAGTGCAGGTCCTTCAGCCACCAACCGTAGGCCGGGACCAGCCGTGGCGGTGATCCGCGGGCCGCCCTGCAGCGGCGGCCCGATGATCGCGCCGATGTGGTCCTCTTCGCCCTGGCGTACGAGCAGCGCGACCGAGGTCATGCCGAAGGTGTCGCGCACCTGCTCGAGGACGCCTGCCAGTGACCGATCGCTCATCGGTTCCGCCGCGAGCTGCGCCAGTAGTGCGACCTCCATCCTGCTCCGTACCGCCGCGACCCGACGTCGTGCGGCCAGCTCCACGGTCACGCTGACAGTGAGTGCGACGAGCACGAACACGACCAGCGCCACCACGCTGTCGCGCTCCTCCACCACGAGGGTGTGGAAGGGGGGTGTGAAGAAGTAGTTGGCGAGCAGGAGCGAGACGATCGCCGCGACGACCGCCGGGATCAGCCCGCCGATGACAGCGACCAGTACGACGGCCAGCAGGTACAGCAGCAGCACGCTTTCGAGCGCCAATTGGGCGCGCAGTTCGACGAGGATCTGCGTGCCGACCGGCAGGCCGATAACGACGACTCCAAGGCCGGCCCATCGGCGCGTCGACGACAACCCCGCAGCCGGCGAGGGAAGTGCACGCTCACCACTTCGCGCCCTGTCGGCGGTCACAATCTGCGCGTCGCTGACCATGGCACCAGCCCTACACGCGGACCCGAGGTGCGTCGCTTGGCCGGTCCGGGTTCGTCGTTCCCATCTGCCAGGGAACATTGGTGACCATGACACCGGGCTGGAACAGCAGGCGAGCTTTCAGTCGCAGGGCGCTCTGGTTGTGCAGCAGTTGTTCCCACCAATGTCCGACGACATATTCAGGGATGAACACGCAGACGACGTCGCGCGGGCTCTTCTGGCGTATGTCGTTGACGTAGGCCAGCACCGGGCCGGTGATGTCGCGGTACGGCGAACTCAGGATCTTCAGCGGCACCGGGATGCCCCGCTTGTCCCATTCCCGGACCAGCGCGTCGGTCTCGTCGGGGCTCTGCTGCACCGTCACCGCGGTGAGAGTGGTCGGGCGGGTGGCGCGAGCGAAGGCGAGTGCCCGCAGCGTGGGCGAGTGGAGCTTCGACACCAGGACGACGCCGTGGATCCGTGACGGCATGGCCGCGCCGCCTGCGGACGGCGTGGTTTCAACCGAGACCCGGTCGTAGTGGCGCCGGATGCCGCGCATCAGGAGGTACAGCGCGGGCATTGCCACCACCACGATGTACGCACCATGGGTGAACTTGGTGATCAGCACAACGATCAGAACGAGACCGGTGAAGACCGCGCCGACGCCGTTGATCAACCGCGACCGATGCATCGACCGCCGCGCCGGACGGTCCGGCGGAGCACCCGCGGCCGGTCGCAGCCGGGTTGTCCAGTGGCGCACCATCCCCCACTGGCTGAGCGTGAACGAGACGAAGACACCGATGATGTAGAGCTGGATCAACCGGGTCGTGCTGGCGTCGAATGCCCAGATCAGCAGGCCGGCCAGTCCGGCCAGGATCACGATGCCGTTGCTGAACACCAACCGGTCACCGCGCCGGTGCAGTTGACGCGGGAGGTAACCGTCGCCGCCCAGGATCGACGCGAGGATCGGGAACCCGTTGAACGCGGTGTTCGCGGCCAGCACCAGGATCGCCGCGGTGAATGCCTGCACGACGTAGAAAAAGATCGATTGAGAGCCGAACACCGAGGCACTGAGCTGCGCGATCACGGTGCGCTGCGTATAGCCCGCCGGCGCCCCGATCAGCCGGGTGGTGGTGTCGACCACGTGCACGTGCGTCGCGAGGGCGAGGGCGGTGAGACCGGCGAACATCGTGATGGTCAGAACCCCCATGATCGACAGCGTGTCCGCCGCATTCTTGCTCTTCGGCTTCTTGAAGTGCGGAACACCATTGCTGACGGCCTCCACACCTGTCAACGCCGTACAGCCGGACGCGAACGCCCGCAGCACCAACGCGACGAGCAGCAGCCCGGACGCTTGGGTTGCCGGGCGCACCCCGTACGACGCGGACTCCGCTACCGGGGTGTCGCCGCCCAGCATCCGGACCAGGCCGACCGCGAGCATCGCGAACACACTCAGCACGAAGCCGTATGTCGGGATCGCGAACACCGTGCCCGACTCGCGGACACCCCGGAGGTTCATCAAGGCCAGGACAGCGATCAGGCCGACCGACACCCCCACGACATGCGGCGCCAGCGCCGGAAACGCCGCCACGAGGTTGGCGACGCCCGCCGCCACCGACACCGCCACCGTGAGTACATAGTCGACGAGAAGCGCGCTCGCTGCCACCAGCGATGCGTCCCTGCCGAGGTTCGCCCCGCTGACCGCGTAGGCGCCTCCGCCGTTGGGATAGGCGTGACAAGTCTGTCGGTACGACGCGACCACAACGAGCAGCAGGAGGATCACCGCCGCCGCGACCCACCACGTGAGGTGTATCAGCGCCAGCCCACCCAGGCTGAGCATGAGGAGGATCTCTTCGGTCGCGTACGCGTTCGACGACAGCGGGTCACTGCAGAACACCGGCAGCGCAAGCCTCTTGGACAGTAGCTGCTCGCCCATCAGTTCGGTCCGGATGGGGCGGCCCACAAGGAGACGCTTCGGCAGTTGCAGGGCCCAGTTCACTGCCCCATCCAATCCCTGCCGTACCGGCGTCGCTTGCCATCTTGACGCCCTTCTCACACCGGTACGACCAATTCTGACGCCGTTCTCACACCGCTACGACCCGATCCTGACGCCTTACTAACGCAGGCCGAGTGGGTAACCCCGGAGCGTCAGCTGGCGGGCCTGGTGCCGATGACCACGGTGGCGTTGAGTTCTTCGGAGGTCGCTACTCGTGGGATCAGGCCGTCGCGGGTGAGGATCTCGGCGGCCAGCGGAGCCTGGCGCTCGCTCGTCTCCACCAGCAGGTGACCTCCTGGTGCCAGCCAGAGAGGTGCTGCGGCAGTGACCCGTCGCAGCACCTCGAGGCCGTCGCTGCCGCCGTCGAGTGTGACCCGCGGCTCGTGAATACGCGCCTCCGGCGGCAGCAGCCGGACCTCCTCGGTCGGGACGTACGGCACGTTCGACAGCAGGATCTCGATCCGGCCCTGCAGTGTGACCGGCAGCGGCTCGAACAGATCGCCCTCGAACACCTGTCCGCCGACGGCAACCACATTCCGGCGCGCACACCGAACCGCCGCAGGCTCGACGTCGGCGGCGTACAACTCGACACCATCCACGGCTGCGGACAGCGCAACACCCAGCGCGCCCGAGCCGCAGCACAGATCGACGACGACCGCACCTGGCGAAGCCAGCCCGACGGCTTGCTCAACCAGAAATTCCGTCCGCCGCCGGGGCACGAAGACTTCAGGGTCAACGGCTACCCGCAAGCCGCGGAACTCCGCCCAGCCGAGGACGTGCTCAAGCGGTAGGCCGGCGATTCGCTGGTCCACCATGGCCGCGAGTTCGGCCGGCGTTCGTGCGGTGGACAGCAGCAGGTCCGCCTCGTTCTCGGCGAATACACAACCGGCGGCACGGAGCCTGGTGACGATGACGGAGTGAGGAAGAACTGACGGTGAAACCGACATGGGAGCCTTTCGCAATACCCATGGGTGCTCCGGCGACCAACTGGGTCAGCTGAATCGCAGAGGTGGGAGCACCCGACCTGGTCTGGCGGAAATCGGTCCCACCTCCCTCGGCTCGTCGCTGCTCGAAACCCAAACCCTACCCGAAGGCGTTGACGCCGGTGAGTCCGGCCGACAGCGTCCACAGCCGGGCCGCGGACTCGGGATCGGTCGCGTACGGCCGCACCCCGGCCGCGTCGTCGACCGAGATTTCGGCAATGTCGCAGTCCTCGCAGAACACGCCCCCCATCCCGTCCAGCTGCGGTGAGGTCGCCGCCCACACCTGCGTTGCCGCGCCTTGTTCGGGCGTCTTGAAGCTGGGGTTGAGAGGCGTCCCGTCCTCGTCGATCCAGCCGGCCGCCACCATCTCTTCCTTGCCAAGGTGCCTTTGCAACGGAGTCATGATTCCACCCGGATGCAGCGCGAAAGCCCGGACCCCGGCATCCTTGCCGAGGGCATCGAGTTGCACCGCGAACAGGACATTCGCGGTCTTGGCCTGCCCATAGGCCTGCCATTTGTCGTAGCTCTGCTCGAATTGCAGGTCGTCCCACCGGATGTCCGACCTCCGGTGACCCGCGGAAGAAACCGAAACGACCCGCGCACCGCCCACGACGATGGCAGGCCACAACCGGTTGACGAGAGCGAAGTGGCCGAGATGGTTGGTCGCGAACTGCGCTTCCCAGCCGGGCCCGACGCGCGTTTCCGGGCAGGCCATGATGCCGGCACTGTTGACGACGAGGTCGATACCGCGCCCCGAGGCGAGGAAACGGTCGGCGAACGCCCGGCCGCTGTCCAGGTCGGCGAGGTCGAGTTCGTCAACCTCCACCCCGTCGATTCCGTCGAGTGCTTCCGCTGCGGTCTTCGGTCGCCGGGCTGGTACGACGACGTAAGCGCCGGCGCGGGTCAGTGCTCGGGTGGTCTCTAGGCCGATCCCGGAATAGCCGCCGGTGACGATCGCCAGCTTGCCGGACAGGTCGATTCCCCGCAGCACATCGTCCGCGGTGCTCCTGGCTCCGAAACCTGAGCCGATCCTGTGTTGTGGAGTGCTCATGACTCGGACAGTACGCGCCTGGAGCCTTGAAGCTCCTAGCGAGTTGTCAGGACGAAGTTCGCGGAGACCTGCCACGACAACGGCCGACCGGCATAGCTGAACGCCGGTACGAAGAAGCGATAGGCGAAGCGACCCCGTTGAGTGGCAGCGAAGGTGTAGGCACCGTAGCCGCCGCTGGTGGTCACCCACTTCAGATCCCGCCAGGCATTGCCGTCCCACCGTTGCAAGGTAGTCCGGACATTCGCCGGCGGCGAGATCTTCACCCGCGCGGTGACCCGCTGGCCGTAGATCGCCGTCGGATCGACGAAGTTGGCTGACACCAGCACCTTCGCCAAGGTTGTCCCAGCACCGCTGGTCACCCCCAGCCCCAGGCCATTCGCGTCATACACATCCGGCACCACGACGCGGTACTGCCGCGTGCCCAGGGCGGCCGGGGCGAAACTGAAGGAACCAGTGCTGGAGCTCCGGGTGACGCCGACCAGGTACCACGGCGTGGACGCGTCGGCACGGGCCTGCAAGGCCACCGATCGCGGGGCTTCCCGCCGTACCTCACTCAAGCAACTGATGACGTCGCACCATTGGGTCATCCGCTCGAGCATTCCGCTCACCATCGTCGGCTGGCCGTACGCCGTTGCCAGTGGGATCGACAGTTTGTGGAAGCGGTCGTACTCAATCTGACGTCCAGTGCGGTATCCGGGCGCCGTCCCCCACTCGTTCGCCGCCGACACAGAGACCCCGAACGGCGGCGGAATCGGGCTCGTGAAGATGGCCTGAGTGGCGGTCGACGGCGAAGTGACCGGCGCCCACAGGTTGGCCCATTGGCCTTTCACCTCCACCCTGTACTGCTGCGGCACGGGCGGCAGGTCGAGCGGATCACCGGGGTTGAGGTCCACCAGAGCGTCGGGGTGCCACTTCGCCACGAATGTCCCGTCCGGGCCCTTCGCCAACTGGTCGAACACCGGCTGTGCCGGAAGTGATGCGTCGAACTCTTCGGACAACCCTGCGGGACTGGTCCGGGGTCCTCCTGGCAAGGCGGTGAACACGCCGACCCTGAGCACGGGGTAGTTCAGCGTGCTCCACGCTTGCAAGGTGACACTGTTGGGGTCGGCAGCCGACGTCGAGCTGACCTGGAATGTGGTGTCCGGCCGGATGAAGGTGATCTCGTTCGGCTGAGAGCCCACCTCGTCCCAGGTGACCAGGAGGTCGGTGTGTGCCGAGTCCGCCCAGCTCACGTGCACATTCGTCGGCGCCGGGTCGGCCGCGCCGGCCGGTATGACCGGCCCGAGGGTCGAGCCGGCTGCCAGGACGACAGTTGCTATCAGCACGCGCATCCGAACCACCTCCGTGAGACAGGGAGTCTCACTTATGACGATGCACGCCACGACCGATTGGTTATGGCACGGTTGTCGAGCCGGCCCGGGCGGCTCCGACGTACCGGGTGAACGATCGGACGGAGGAGATGACGTGAAGTACATGCTGTTGATCTACGGCAACCAGGAGACCTGGGACGCGCTGGACGCGGTGGGGATGGAGGCTGTCTGGAGCGGTCACCGGGAGCTGATGGCCGAGCTGAAGGCATCCGGTGAGTTCGTGGCCGCTGACGGGCTGACCACTGCGGATGCCCGGGTTGTGCGGATTCAGGACGGCGTGCCGGCGGTGACAGACGGGCCGTTCAGCGAGGCCAAGGAGGTCCTCGCCGGCTACTACCTGGTGGACTGCAGTCTGGAGCGGGCGACGGAGCTGGCCGCGAGACTGCCGGAGGCGCCCTATTCCCCGATCGAGGTGCGCGCATTGACGGAGCCCTACGAATGACGGCCGTTCCGGCAACTTGCCGGGCCCAGGTCGGTGCTGACCTGAGACCGGCGAGTTTCCTCAGTCGAGCCGGGACTACTCGGTCAGCCGGTGCAGTTCGACGGCCAGGGTGACTCCGGGACTGGAGTGATCCCCGGCACCGCAGCCGCCACGCACGGACACGATGGCTCCCGTGTCCGGCAGCGGTGCACCTGCTGGTAGGCGAAGTGTCGCTGCCTGGCCATTACTCAGCCGCAGCATCGCCACGCGCCGCGGTGTACCGGACGGATCCGCCGAGGCGACCTCGTGGATGCCGGTACAGACCGCCTGTTGGACCGAAGCCCTGCCGAGTCGCGTCGTACCGTGACTCCTTACGCCACGGCACTGCTCGGCAAGTTGCCTCATCGGTGACACAGTTCCCCCTTCTCTTCTCCCCCGGGCAACAATGATCACCGCAGCCTTGCCGAGGATGGTCTTCGTTTCAAGGGATCGGCACCGGAATCCCGCCTGCCGGAACCGCTGTCCAGGGAACTACTGCCCGCCGAAACCGGTGGTGGCGATGCCCTTGATGATCTGGCGCTGGAAGAACATGAAGACCAGCACCAACGGCAGCGCGGCCAGGATCGCGGACGCCATATTCTGCGCATATTGCAACCCATAGGCACTCTTCACCGTCTGCAGCCCGACCGGCAACGTCATCAGGTGGGCGTCGGTGGTGACGATGAAGGGCCAGAGGAAGTTGTTCCACGCGCCGATGAAGACGAAGATCGCCACCGCGGCGAGGATCGGCCGGGACAGCGGCAGCACGATCGACCAGAACACCCGCAATCTGTTCGCGCCGTCCACCCGGGCCGCGTCCTCCAGTTCGACCGGGATCTGGTCGAAGAATCGCTTCAGGATCAGCACCATCGCCGGAGCGAACGCTTGCGGCAGAATGATGCCCCAATAGGTGTCGACCAGATTGAAGGCGAGCAGCTGACGGAACAGGGGCACGATCAGCATCTGTGGCGGGATGATGATCGCCGCGATGATGGCGGCGAAGAGCCAGCGACGGCCACGGAAATCCAGCCGCGAGAACGCATAACCGGCGAGCGCGGAGGTCGCGACGGTGATCAGGGTGATTGCCACCGACGTGATCAGGCTGTTCCAGGCCCAGGCCGGGATGTCACCGGCCGACAGCACCTTGCGATAGGCGTCCAGGCTGAACCCGTCGGGCGGGTTCAGGCTGATGCTCGAGGCGCCCGCGTCGGCCTCGCTCTTCAGCGAGGTCAGCACCGCCCACGCGAACGGCACCAGCCAGGTCGCCGCCAGGAACGCCAGGATCAGCAGCGCGACCATCCGGGACATACTCCAGGGGTTCTCCCCCGGCTTGTGAGTCTGCTTGATCCCGCGGGACAGCGTGTAGTGGGTCACCGCGCACTCCTGTGGTTGATCAACTTGTACTGCGCGAGCGAGACGAGCACGATGATTGCGAAGAAGATGTACGAGATCGCCGACGAGTAGCCGAACCGGTAGCCGGTGAAGCCGGACTCGTAGATGTACTGAACGATCGACCGGGTCGACCCCGCGGGACCGCCGTTGGTCAGCATGTAGATCTGGTCGAACACCTTCAGCGAGGCGAGCAGTTGCAGCGTCACGATCAACGTGGTGGTCGGCGCCAGTTGCGGGATCACGATCGAGAACAGCTGCCGCCATTTTCCGGCTCCGTCGATGGCCGCGGCCTCGAACTGCTGCTCTGGGATGTTCTGCAACGCGGCCAGATAGAGCAGGAAGTTGAACCCGATGGTCCACCACAAGGTGGTGATCACCACCGAGAGCATCGCCACCTTCGGATCCTGCAGCCAGGTCACCGGCGCGATCCCGAACTCGGCCAGTACGCCGTTGATCAGCCCGAGCTTCGGGTTGTACATCCAGCTCCAGAACATCACGACGACGGTCGAGGCCAGCAAGTACGGCAGGAAGAACGACAGCCGCCAGAGCCACCGCCCGGGTAGCCCCAGGTTCACCAGCAGCGCGAAGGCGAGCGACACGACGACCAGCGGCACCGTGCTGAGCAAGGTGAACCAGAGCGTGTTGCCGAGCGAGCGCCACATGTCCGGGTCGCTGAATGCCTCGGTGTAATTCGCGAACCCGATCAGCTGACCGTTCGCACCGGTCAACGTCTCCCCGGTGAAACTCAGGTACAAGCCGTAGACCGCCGGCACCACGAGGAACAGGCCGAACAGGACTGCGAACGGCGCGACGAAGGCCCAGGCGGTGAACGACTCACCCCGGCGGCCCGGCTTCTGGTCGTTGCTGGCGGCAACAGCTGATGGCACGGCGCGGTTCTCGATGGCGGTCGCCATGGGTGGATCCTCCTTCGTCGTCGAGGTCGTCAGGTTCAGACCGGTTGCGGCCGGTCGAGCAGCACGTTCAGCCGCTTGACGAAGCCCTGGAACCCGGCCGCCGGATCCCCGCTGCCGAGGTAGACGTTCTGCACGTTCTCGGCGAAGTAGTTCTGGAAGTCACTGCCCGCACCGCTGAACCAGACCTCCGGGTCGTAGTTCACATAGGCCGGGATGCCCGCATAGTTCACCTGCGGCTTCAACTGCTGGTACTCCGCGCTTCGCACCACCGGCTGGTACGCCGGGATGTGCCCGGCGCCGGCCCAGGCCACCGAGCGCTTGAGGATCTCCGACACCATCCGGTAGACGTGCCCCTGCCGCTCCGGCGATACCTTCGATTGGCGTGGCAGCACGAACGTGTGCGAGTCCGCGTAGGCCGCCGGCGTACCGAAGAGGGTCGGGATCGGCTGGGCGTCGAACGGCATCTTGGAGTCCTTCAGGACGGGCAACTCCCAGACCCCACCCAGCAGCATGCCGCTCTCGCCGTGCAGGAATTCGCTGGTGGCTGTACCGCCGTCACCACTGCGGGTGGCGATGGTGTCGTCCAGCAGCGAGCGGATGAAGGTAAGGGCCTTGACGGCAGCCGCCTCGTCCACCTGGGCCGGTTGCCCCGGCACGAGCTTCATCTCGGCGCCGGTCTGTCGGTAGAAGGTGTAGAAGAGCCGCCACATCTGCGAGCCGTCGCCGAGGTAGCCGTAGGACAGCCCGTGCTTGCCGGTCTCCTTCTGCAGCTTCCGGGCGACCTCGACGAACTGCTCCGGCGAGCTGATCTCCTGCAGCTTCCCGTCAGGCCCGAGAACGCCGGCCTTCTTGGCGATCTCGAGGTTGTAGTAGAGGACGAAAGGGTGCGTATCGAGCGCGACCGAGTAGAGCTTGCCGTCGTAGAAGCCCTTCTTCCACACCAGCGGCGGGAAGTCCTGCTCGTTCACTCCGACCGCTGCGAGCCGGTCCAGGTCCCAGGGCTCGAGCAGACCGCCTGGCGCGTAGCCCGCGATCCGCGACGCGTGCATGATCGCGAGGTCGGGAGCTCGGCCGCCGGCTGACGCCATCGCGAGCTTCGTGTAGTACGGCGGTCCCCAGGCGAGCACGGTCTGAGTGGCATGGAAGCCGGCATTGAGGCCGTTGACCGCGTCCACCAGACCGGCCATCACGATGCCGTCGCCACCCGTCATCAGGTGCCAGTAACTGATCTCGGCGGCCGATCTGCCGGCGCCGGGCGCGCAGCCCAGCAGGACTCCGCCACCCGCCAGAGCAGCGGCGCCGGTGAGCAGTCGGCGGCGCGACAGACGAGGATCGAACGATTCTGCAGCTGGCGGCATGAGTCACTCCTTAGCTGGGCCGGACGATCATTACATCGTTAGAATGCGTCGGCAAGACCTGGCCGCTGCTCAGTTTTGCGGGTTTGAGAAAGATTCAGCGGGCGGTGCTGGCGCGCGGCACGATCCGATGCGGGATGACGACGCGCCGGGGTGACGCGTCCCGGTCCGCCATCCGCTCGGCGAGCAGATCAAGGGCGGCGTCGACGAACGCCCGACGGTCGAAATCCACCGTCGTCAACGGTGGCACGGAGAACTGACTCTCCAGCACGTTGTCGAAGCCCGCAATCGCACTCCGGCCAGGTATGGCGACCCCTGCAGTCCACAACGCCGACATCGCGCCGACTGCCATGGTGTCGGTGAAGCAGAAGAACGCATCCGGCGGCTCGTGGTCCGCCAGGTACCGCCCGACCACGGCCGCGGCGCCGTCCGGGGACCACCGGTCGAGCGCGATCTCCAGTTCGGGATCGGCCGCTACACCGGCCTCGGCGAGAGCGGTGCGATAGCCCTCGGCGCGAAGCCGGGCGGCCGCTGTCCCGACAGACTCGGTGGAACCAGCCGTTCCGACCTTGCCGGGCACCTCCGGCGTACCGACCGCGGCGATCCGGCGGAAGCCCTGGTCGAGCAGGTGTTTCGTCATGTCGCGCGCTGCCGCCACGTTGTCGATACAGACCTGGCTGACCACTTCCTGATCGACATCGCCGATCAGTACGACGGCCGGCAGCGGCCCGGCGGTCGTCACCGCACTGTCGTCGAGGTTCACCGGGTTCAGGATCAGGCCGTCGACCAGATGGGCGCGCGCCTTCGACAGCAACTCCCACTCCCGGCTCGGCTCGGCCGCAGTCTGCTCGATCTGCACACCCCAGCCGCGCTGGTGCGCCAACTCGACGACCAGGTGGGTGATCTCTGCCGAGTACGGCCGGAGCAGGTCGGGCAGCGCCAGGCCGATCATGCCGGAACGGCCGTTGCGCAGGCCGCGGGCGCTCATGTTCGGCACGTAGTCGAGCTCGGCCACTGCCTGCTCGACCCGCTCCCGGGTCTCCGGCCGGACGAACACCACCCCGTTGATGACGTTCGACACCGTCTTCGGGGACAC
>JAWWOY010000099.1:0-10272 GCA_033851195.1 Kribbellaceae bacterium
GGCAGCCCCGGTGGCGGCAGATACACCGGCGAGGTCACCGGCGGTCGTGCCGGTGCCACATGGGTGTACGGGTCCGCGTCCGCATCAGCAACCTGTACGTCGTTGGGCAACGTCAGGTGCGCAACTCCCCGCCGGGCCAGCGCCGTACGGATCGCGATATCCACGACGCCAGGCAGTTGGGTCGGGTTGTCGACCACCAGGTTGTACTCGGCAACATCGGCGAACAACTGCTCCAGGTGGACCTCCTGCTGGTATCCCGTACCGAGTACCGAGGTCTCTTGCAGGCCGGTGATCGCCAAAACCGGAGCGTGGTCCAGCTTGGCGTCGTACAACCCGTTCAACAGGTGGATGCCGCCGGGACCCGACGTGGCCAGGCAGACCCCCAGCTTGCCCGTCGCCTTGGCATACCCGGTTGCCATGAAAGCCGCGGCTTCCTCGTGATGGACCAGCACGAACCGGATGGTGTCCTGGTGCCGGCGCAGACCCTCCATGATGCCGTTTATGCCGTCGCCTGGTAGGCCGAAGACTGTGTCCACGCCCCAGTCGACGAGTCGCTCGACCAATGCCTCAGATGCGATCCGTGTCATGTGCCGCCTGCCTCCCAGCTGTCGATTCGGAACTGCTGCCGGGTACCCGACCGGGTCGGTCCGCATGCATCGGGAGTCTGGTCAACGGAGGAGCAGCACCTCGGCGGTATCCCTCATGGCGCTGACAAGATCTGCCGCGTGTCGTCGGGGAGCCGACGGGTCAGGCCGAGCCGGTCGAGGCGTTCCAGCAGCGGGATCGCGACCCGTCGGCTGGTGTCCAGGCAGCGCCGGGCCTGGCTGGTGGTGAACGGTTGCGGCAGCGTGCCGAGCAGCCGAGCGGCCTCTTCAGCTGCACCCGGCAACAGCACGATCGAGTCGGTGATCCGCAACAGCAGCCCGGCCCGCTCCGCGGCGGCCAGCGACCTGCCGTCCAGCCCGGACGAACGGAGCTGGGAGGCGTCAGGCGCCTGGTATGGATGCTCGCGCAGGCTGGTCGTCAGCCGCCCGACGGCATCCACAAGGTCCGGCGGTAAGGCGTGATCGGCTGCCGACAGCACCCTTCCGCCGCTGAGCCGCAACGGCGCGGCGACCAACAGCGTCACGAGCTCGGCCGACGGCAGCCCAAGCGCATCCGCCGCCGCGCGAACTGGCAGACCCGGATCGAGCGGGTGGTGCTCAGCGTGGGCGGCAACCAGGTCCGTCAATCGGCTCCGCAGTCCGGCGGCATGTCCGGCTGAGACCAGCCAGTCTCCTGCCCGCAGCGCGTCACCAGTCGCCGCGACACCGTTGGGATCGGCACCTATGCGACGAAGCAGGGAGGCCTGGACCAGACGGCGGCGGCGTACCTCGGCAGCGGCGTCCGGCCGGCCGTCGGCGCCCTGCAGTTCGAGGGCCCGACGCGCAGCCGAGCCGCGGCGTTCGAGCGGTGGTGGGACTGGGTCGACCACAATGACGCCCCAGAGTCGTCGGCTACCGGGATCGCGCAGGATCGCCCGGTCACCGATGCGCAGCGGCAGCGTACGACGGAGCAGCACCCGGCCGTGTGTCTCGCCCAACGGCCGGTAATGCACCGGCTCAGCCGCCGAGCCGATGTGCAACGTGAGACCGTGCGGGGTTGGCACCTTCGCCGGTCGGGCCAGCACCACGTCCGCCGTGCTCGTCCACTGCCAGGCGTCGGGGCTGGCCAGCACGCTGTCCCGGCGCAGCGCGGCCGGCAGCCTGCTGCCGAGGTTCAGCGCCACCCGGGCCACGCCGGAGACGCGATCCCGGGGTCGGCCCAGCGCTTCGATCCCACGGACCCGAACTAGCTCGTCGCCAATTGTGAGCTGGTCGCCCTCACCGATGGTGCCGGCCGCTAGCGTCCCGGTGATGACGGTGCCAGCGCCGCGTACGGTGAAGAGCCGGTCCACCCACAGCCGTACATCGGCGTCCGGCTCCGGCGGCACGAGGGCTGCCGTCAGCGTGGCAAGTGCCTCCCGCAGCTCCGGCAGCCCATCACCCGTGGCCGCGCTGACCGGCACCACCGGCGCGCCGCGCAGCGACGTACCGGCTAGTTCTGTAGTGGCACGCTCCGCCGCTGCAGCAGGGTCGGCTAGGTCGGAGCGGGTGACTGCAACCACCGCGTGCTCGACGCCCAGTGCGTCCAGCGCCGCAAGGTGCTCGGCGGCCTGCGGCATCCAGGTGTCGTCGGCGGCGACCACGAACAGCACGGCGGGCACGGGGCCGACCCCGGCAAGCATCGTCGGGATGAACCGCTCGTGCCCCGGCACGTCGACGAAGGCCACTTCACCGGCGCCGGGCAGCTCCGTCCAGCAGTACCCGAGGGTGATCGTCAGGCCGCGGCGGTGTTCCTCCTCGAGCCGGTCCGGGTCAGTGCCGGTCAGCGCCCGGACGAGCGTCGACTTGCCATGATCGACATGACCGGCGGTTGCGATGACGTGCACGCCTCAGCCGTCCTTCGCGACGGGCCCGACGACAGCTGGATCGAGGGCGCGCATCAGCACCTCCGACGAACGCTGGCAGACGAAGTACACATCCGTCTCCGACACTACTAGTGGTGCGGGTCGGGGACGCACAGCGCGCCGGGACTTGCGGGAGGCGATGCGATGGGTGAAATTGGCAGTATGGCTGACCGTCGGTTCCCCGGTTCGTGGCCGGTGCTGCGCCAGTTGCGCGGGACGGATCCGCTCGGCCGCGGCAAGGCTGCGCAGTCGGAGCGCAGCGCGGAACTGCGGGCCCGGACGGTGCGGGCCGACCGGGTGGTGGACTCGATCTGCCCGTACTGCGCCGTGGGTTGCGGGCAGAAGGTGTACGTCAAGAACGAAAAGGTCATCCAGATCGAGGGTGACCCGGCTAGCCCGGTGTCGCGCGGGCGGTTGTGCCCGAAGGGCAGTGCAAGCAAGCAGTTGGTGACGTCGCCACTACGGGAGACGACGGTCCGCTACCGCAGGCCGTACGGCACCGACTGGGAGGACCTCGATCTCGATACCGCGATGGAGATGATCGCCGACCGGGTCCTGAAGACCCGCGAACAGTTCTGGCAGTGGGAGCACGACGGCCGGCGGGTACGCCGGACGATGGGCATCGCCAGCCTCGGAGGAGCGACCCTCGACAACGAGGAGAACTACCTCATGAAGAAGCTGTACACGGCGATGGGCGCGATCCAGATCGAGAACCAGGCCCGGATTTGACACTCCTCCACCGTCCCCGGTCTGGGGACCTCGTTAGGCCGCGGCGGCGCCACCAACTTCCAGCAGGACCTGGCCGGAGCTGACGCCATCGTCATCCAGGGCTCGAACATGGCCGAGTGCCACCCGGTCGGATTCCAATGGGTGATGGAGGCCAAGGCCCGCGGCGCGACCGTCATCCATGTCGACCCGCGATTCACCCGGACGTCGGCGGTGGCGGACCTGCACGTGCCGATCCGGGCCGGCACCGACATCGCGTTCCTGGGCGCACTGGTCAACCACGTGCTCAGCAACGAACTCGACTTCCGCGAGTACGTCGTGAACTACACCAACGCGGCCGCGATCATCAGCGAGGAGTTCCGCGACACCGAGGATCTCGACGGGCTGTTCTCCGGATTCGACCCGGAGAAGCGAGCGTACGACCCGGTCTCGTGGCAGTACGAGGGCGCGGTCACGCTACCGGCCGCGGGTACCGGCGTCGACAGTCAACGTGGACCGCAAGGCAGCGCAGAGCAGCCGGAGAGTCCGGACGGCGCCGACCCACAGGGCCGCCCGTCCGGCACCGGCGCCAGTAGCCGACACCACGCTGGGAGCTCCGAGACCGCTGGCTCCGGTGGACCCGCGGTGCACGCCAAGCCGGAACGCGACGAGACGCTGCAGCACCCGCGCTGCGTCTACCAGATCCTGAAGCGGCACTTCGCCCGCTACACCCCGGAAGTGGTGCAGCAGGTCTGCGGCATCTCCCCCGACCAGTTCCGTGCCGTCGCCGACGCGTTGACCATCAACAGCGGTCGGGACCGCACCGCCGCAATCGTCTACTCGGTCGGCTGGACCCAGCACAGCACCGGCGTACAGAACATCCGCACCGCGTCGATTTTGCAACTGCTGCTCGGCAATATCGGCCGGCCCGGCGGCGGGATCATGGCGCTGCGCGGTCACGCCAGCATCCAGGGCTCGACCGACATCCCCACGCTGTTCAACCTCCTTCCGGGCTACATTCCGATGCCGCATGCTGAGCATCACCTAGATCTGGACAGCTTCATCGAGGAGGACGCCGGCAAGACCGGCTTCTGGGGCAACATGAAGTCGTACACGGTCAGCTTGCTGAAGTCCTGGTGGGGCGACGCCGCCACTGCGGACAACGACTTCTGCTTCGACTACCTACCCCGGCTCACCGGCCACCACGGGACGTACGAGACCGTGGTCGGCCAGATCGAGGGGCAGGTGAAGGGCTATTTCCTGGTCGGCGAGAACCCCGCGGTGGGTTCTGCGAACGGCAAGATGCAGCGGCTCGGTATGGCGAACCTGGACTGGCTGGTGGTCCGGGACCTGACGATGATCGAGTCGGCCACCTTCTGGAAGGACGGGCCGGAGATCGAGACCGGCGAGCTGAGCACGGACAAGATCGGCACCGAGGTGTTCTTCATGCCGGCCGCGGCGCACACCGAGAAGAGCGGCACGTTCACCAACACCCAGCGGATGCTGCAGTGGCACCACAAGGCGGTCGAGCCGCCCGGGGACGCGCGCAGCGACCTGCAGTTCTACTACGAGCTCGGCCAGCGGCTCCGCGCCAAGCTCGCCGCCTCGACCGATGAACGGGACCGGCCGTTGCTCGACCTCACCTGGGACTACCCGGAGGAGGGCCCGCTGCGCGAGCCGAGCGCGGAGGCCGTACTCCGCGAGGTCAACGGCACCGGGCCGGACGGCAGCGCACTGTCGGCGTACACCGAACTGAAGGACGACGGCAGCACGAGATGTGGCTGCTGGATCTACTGCGGCGTGTACGCCGACGAGATCAACCAGGCGGCCCGGCGTAAACCCGGCCGCGAGCAGTCTTGGGTGGCTCCCGAATGGGGCTGGGCGTGGCCGGCGAACCGGCGGATCCTCTACAACCGTGCGTCCGCTGACCCCGACGGCAAGCCGTGGAGTGAGCGGAAGGCCTACATCTGGTGGGATCCCGCCGAGCGGAAGTGGACCGGGCACGACGTACCGGACTTCATCCCGGACCGGCCACCGGACCACGTGCCGGCGGAGGGCGCGAAGGGTCCGGACGCGATCGGTGGCCGGGACCCGTTCATCATGCAGACCGACGGGAAGGCGTGGCTGTACGCGCCGGTCGGGCTGGCCGACGGACCGATGCCGGCCTTCTACGAGCAGCCCGAGTCGCCGGTGGTCAACGCCTTGTACAGCCAGCAGAACAATCCGGCGCGGATCAACATCGAACACCCGGCGAACCCGCGCAACCCGTCACTGTCCGACGTGTTCCCGTACGTGTTCACCAGCTACCGGCTGACCGAGCACCACACCGCGGGCGGGATGAGCCGCAGCCTGTCGCACCTGGCGGAGCTTCAGCCGGAGATGTTCTGCGAGGTCTCACCCCGGCTCGCCGCCGAGCGCGGGCTGACGAACGGCGGCTGGGCGACGATCGTCACCACGCGAACGGCGATCGAGGCGCGGGTGCTGGTCACCGAGCGAATTCGCTCGCTGCGCATCGGCGATCGCATCATCGAGCAGGTCGGTCTGCCGTACCACTGGGGCGGCAGGGGACTGGCGACCGGTGACTCGGAGAACGACCTGGTCAACGTCACGCTGGACCCGAACGTGTACATCCAGGGCAAGGTGGGCACCTGCGACGTGCGACCAGGGCGGCGACCGCGGGGGCCGGAACTGCTCGCCTTCGTCGAGGAATACCGCCGGCGCGCGCGAGCGGACGAGTAGCTGCAGGAGATGAGGCTCGATGGCTGACCGGCTGTTCGGACCACTGGCAGACGTAACCGCGGATGCCGGGTACGACGAGCATCCGCCGCGGATGGGTTTCTTCACCGACACCTCGATCTGCATCGGCTGCAAGGCCTGCGAGGTGGCCTGCAAGGAATGGAACGAACTGCCCGCAGACCGCATCGGCTTCACCGGGACGTCGTACGACAACACCACCGAACTCAGTGCCGACACCTGGCGGCACGTCGCGTTCGTGGAGAAGCCGGTGACCACGGTGGACCTCGGGCTGCCGGGCATCGGACCACCCGAGGACCGCGACGACGGCAGCCTCAAGTGGTTGATGTCGTCGGACGTGTGCAAACACTGCACCCACGCCGCCTGCTTGGACGTCTGCCCGACCGGCGCGCTGTTCCGCACCGAGTTCGGCACCGTCGTGGTGCAGGACGACATCTGCAACGGTTGCGGTTACTGCATCCCGGCCTGCCCGTACGGCGTGATCGACCAGCGCAAGGACGACGGCCGGGCCTTCAAGTGCACGATGTGCTACGACCGGCTCAAGGTCGGCGAGGAACCGGCCTGCGCGAAGGCCTGCCCGACGGACTCGATCCAGTTCGGGCCACTCGACGAACTGCGTGATCGGGCCGGACGACGAGTCGACGAACTGCACGCGAAGGGCGTCGACGTGGCCAGCCTGTACGGCGCGGATCCAACCGACGGCGTCGGCGGCGACGGCGCGTTCTTCCTGCTGCTGGACGAACCCGAGGTCTACGGGCTACCGCCGGATCCGGTCGTCACCACCCGCGACCTGGGCTCGATGTGGCGGCACGTGGGGGCCGCGGCTGGTGCACTCGCCGGGCTGGTGGCGGCCTCATTCCTCGGGAGGCGGCGATGAGGGAACCGCGGATGGTGCCCGAGCCGGAGTTCACCTCTTACTACGGCCGGCCGATCCTCAAGCAACCGGTGTGGAAGCAGCCGGACGTCCCGGTATATCTGTTCCTCGGCGGCGTGGCCGGCGCGTCCGCGGTGCTGGCCGAAGGCGCGGCGCTGACCGGCAGACCGGCTCTGCGGCGGGTGGCCCGGCTGGCCGCGGCCATCGGCTCGACGCTCGGCGCCGGCTGGCTGGTGCACGACCTGGGCCGGCCGGAGCGGTTCCTCAACATGCTGCGGGTGTTCAAGGTGACCTCGCCACTGTCGGTCGGGTCCTGGATCCTGTCAGCGTTCAGCGCGTTGGCCGGCGCCGCCGCTGCGTCGGAGGTCACTGGCCGGCTGCCGGTGGCGGGCCGGCTGGCTGGAGCTGGTGCCGGCGTGCTCGGTCCGGCACTCGTGACGTACACAGCAGCACTGATCGGCGACACCGCAGTGCCGGCCTGGCACGAGGCGCACCGTGAGCTGCCGTTCGTCTTCGCCGGCAGTGCAGCGGCCGCCGCCGGTGGTGTCGCGATGCTGGCCACGCCGATCGACGAGGCCGGCCCGGCACGGCGGGTTGCGATCGCCGGCGCCACGCTCGAACTGGCCGCCACGGAGCAGATGATGCGGCGGCTGGGCATGGTCGGCGAGCCGTACCGTGAAGGCCGGCCGGGCCTGCTGCTGAAGATCGCCAAGGCGATGACCATCGGTGGCGTGGCGCTGTCGCCGTTCAGCCGGTGCTCGCGAATCGTCTCGGCGGTGGCGGGCGGGTCGTACCTGGCCGGTTCCTTGCTGACCCGGTTCGGCGTGTTCCAAGCCGGGCTGGCCTCAGCGGCCGACCCGAAGTACACCGTCGTACCGCAACGGGAGCGATTGCCGTGACGAACGTGGACACCACGATCCCGCGGGCTCAGTGCGGCAGTTCCCGGGTGTCGATCAGCCGTTGGGCAACGTCGCGGAGCTTGACGTTGTGGTCCTGGGAATAGCGACGCAGGATGGCGAATGCCCGATCAGCATCGACGCTGAACCGCTCCATCAGGATGCCCTGGGCCTGGCCGACAAGCTTGCGCGCGTCTACGGCCTGCCGCAGCGAGGCCTCTTCCCGGGCGACCGCGACCGCGATGGACGCATGCCTGGCCAGGATATGCGCCACCGCGGCGTCGTCGGTATCGAACCCGGCCGGTTCGGTGTGGAAGAGCTCCAGCACCCCGAGTGTGATGCCGCTGGCGTGTAACCGAAGCGCGAGAACGCTTCGCAGACCCAACGCAGCGGCCTTCGGCGACCAGGCCGGCCACCGCTGATCGATCCTGGTATCCGCGACGTACACACTGTCGGCGCCATCGGCGATCGCGGTCACCGCCGGACCCTCACCATGTTCGACCTGCAACTGGTCGGCCTGCTCGACGACCGGGTCGGTCACGGCCGCGGTCCCCGCCAGGCCGCCTCGCCGTGCCAGCACAACACCGCCATGCGTACAACCGATCGCCTGCAACGCGAACTGCAGACCGGCTTCGACAGTCTGCGCCATGCCCGGCCGCTCGTGGAGCTCCGTTGCCAGCCGCGCAAAAACCGCAGCAACGTCCTCGGATTCGTCGGGCCCGCTCACAGTCACCTCCCACCCGGCCAGGTGACCGCGCTTCAACCATCATGCCCCGCGCCGGCGCACACACAACGATGTCCGATTCGCTCAGTCCTGCGGGCTGAACACGTCGATCACGGTGGCGCAGAACGCCTTCAGGTCATCGGGCTTACGGCTGGAGACCATTACGTTGGGGCCTGACGTGCAGGTGACGACCTCCTCGTCGACCCAGTTGCCGCCGGCATTGCGGATGTCGGTCCGCAAGCTCGGCCACGAGGTGATGGTGCGGCCACGGACGACATCGGCCTCGACCAGGGTCCAAGGCGCGTGACAGATGGCGGCAACCGGTTTGGCCTCGTCGAAGAAGCCTTTGGCGAATGCCACCGCCTCAGGAACCATCCGCAGGATGTCCGGATTCGCGACGCCGCCCGGCAGCACCAGCCCGTCGAAATCACCCACTTGGGCCTGGTCCACGGTGAGGTCGACGTCGAATCTGTCCGCCTTGTCGAGATGGTTGAAAGCCTGGACCTTTCCGGACTTCGTGGAGACCAGTTGTGGGGTGCCGCCGGCACCTTCCACCGCGTTCCAGGGCTCGGTCAGCTCGACCTGTTCCACCCCTTCGGGCGCAACCAGGAAGGCGATTCTGCGGCCGTTCAGCGTATCGGACATGTGAGATTCCTTTCGTGGGTAGGTCCGCCCTGGGCCAGGTCGGCGTGGCGACCTGGCGAGCCGAATCGGGAGATACTCCGACGGGCTGGCGCTGAGGGGTGCAGGGTGGCCGGGGTTGGCCCGGCCCCTCCCGGGCAACCAAGCCGGCCACCCTGCGTTTCCCCGCGTCTCCGGCTGGAATGGGGAGTGAGCCCGGCCCGGCGGAGCGCAAGCCCCCGGTACCCATCCCGACGCGTTGCAACCGGGTTATCAGTGGCTGAATTGCCCCGCGACGACTTCTCCTCGTCATCCACCATATTGTCATCCCTTCAACGACGGCTACTGTTGTCAACGACTGGATGACGTGATAGAAAAGTGCTGCGCGTTGGCACCACGACAGAATCTGACCGAGTGCAGGAGGTGGGAACGATGTTGATGCGCACCGATCCGTTCCGTGAGCTTGACCGCCTGACCCAGCAGGTCTTCGGCACCGCGACACCCGGAACGTGGTCACGGCCGACGGCCATGCCGATGGACGCCTACCGGTCCGGTGACGAGTTCATCGTCCATTTCGACCTGCCGGGAGTTGCCCCGGACGGTATCGACCTCGATGTCGACCGCAACGTCCTTACCGTCAAGGCCGAACGCCGACCGGTGGCGATCGATGGGGACGTCGAGATGCAGGTGTCCGAGCGACCGCTCGGAGTGTTCTCCCGGCAGTTGTTCCTCGGTGACGCCCTGGACGCCGACCACATCCAGGCGAGTTACGAAAGCGGAGTCCTGACGCTGCGGCTGCCCATCGCCGAACGGGCCAAGCCACGCAAGATCTCGATCACGAGCGGCAACGAGGGCCGCAAGGAGATCATCGCCTGACTCCGTTCCGGAGAAAGTCGGTGAGTTCATCCCGGTGACCGACCACGGTGATTGCCATGACCTGCGATGACTACCGGACCTGCCTACCCGCAGCGGTGCTGAGCACGGATGCCGATCCGCCGAGCGCGGTGGCAGTACCAGAGTGTGTCGATGCCGCGTTCGCGGACTTGGTGTACGCCGACGACAACTGGGTGCGAGAGGAGTTCGACGCGATCATCGCGGAGTCCTTCGATGAGCCGCCGCGGTGCAGCCCTCCTCCGCAGGGCTGGTGGCCGCCACGCGGGCCGACCCACCGGCGGCTTTCCTGTGGTGGTGTGGCGTTGGCCGACGGCCT
>JAWWOY010000128.1:0-4216 GCA_033851195.1 Kribbellaceae bacterium
CACCCTGCAGCACGATCCCCGCCTCCCAGGACTCGCCCAGATGGTAGTCGTGGGCAGCCTTGCGGTTGCGCGCGACTACGGGGTCGGCCTCGGGTTTCTTCACACGGTGATTCTGCCCCGACAGCCCGACAGCCCGACAGCCCGACAGCCCGACAGCCCGACCTGCGAGCCAACTGAGGCAGACCTGGCTGCCCTGGCCGAGCAGCGAGACCCCTCTGTGGCAGCGCCAAGTGGTGCGCCAGCTCATGCGCGAGGACCCCTTCGAGGTCGCGCTGCGGCAGTGCGTAGAGGCTCCAGTTGGTCAAGGCGATCGTGCGGGTGACCGTGGCCGGCGCGGTCGCTTCCGGGATGCGGCTGACGCCCCTACTCGAGCCGTGAGGAGCATGAAACGTCGGGACAGCGCTCCTGTCTGGAGTGCTCTGCGTGGCACTACTCGTGGCACGAAAGGTCGGATACTCATGGGGAAATTCGCGGGTGGTGCGGGCGGCGGCGTCACCAAAACCGCTTGTAGAGAGCCGAAGGGACGGTGTAGTTCCTCCTCGTAATGGGTAGGTCATCGGTTCGATTCCGATAGGCGGCTCCGGGATCAGTTGGCCGGCGCAGCACCGCCCGAACCGTCACGCACTGTGCCACTCCGGGACGTCAATTGCCTCTTGGATTCAGGCCAGCCAAGAGGCATAGAAGATCCCGAGCCCGGTCGCGACGAAGATCCCGGCGACGATCCAGAAGCGGATCACTACGGTGACCTCGTCCCATCCCAGGTGTTCGAAGTGATGGTGAATGGGAGCGATTCGGAAGATGCGACGCCCCGTGCCCGTGAGTCGCTTGGTCAGCTTGAAGCAGATCATCTGCAGTAGCACGGACATGGTCTCGAGCACGAACAGTCCGGCGACGACGGCCATCAGGAGCTCGGTTCGAGACATGATTGCCAGCCCGGCCAAGGCGCCACCGATGGCCAGGGAGCCGACATCGCCCATGATGATCCGTGCGGGCTTGGCGTTCCACCAAAGGAAGCCGATACAAGCTGCAGCGATGGCGGCCGCGAAGACCGCGAGGTCGAGAGGGTCGCGCACCTGGTAGCACTGTGACTCCACCACAGTGGGCCGCGAGGAGTCGCACAGTTGGTTGTTCTGCCAGATATTCACGATGGTGTACGCGCCGAAGATCAACGCCGAGGCGCCAGCGAGCAGCCCGTCGGCACCATCAGTGAGGTTGGCGCCGTTGGAGGCCGCGGTGACGAGGAACCAGATCACAAGCAGGACCACGATCAGGGGCAGCTTGATCCCCCGGTCATGAGTGGTGGAGATGTACTGCGACGCCGGCCTGACACCGCGCTCGTCGGCGAAGAATTGCGTGGACAGGACCCCGAAGACGAGCGCAACCAGCGTCTGACCCGCCATCTTGGCCCGACTACTCAGACCCTGGTTGTTCTGGGTATAGACCTTGATGAAGTCGTCGAGGAACCCCACTACCCCGCAGCCGAAGAACAGCAACATCAGGAGCCAAGCGCTGGCACTCGGCCACCCGCCGGTCAAGATCGTTGCCGTCAGATATGCCGCAGTGGCACTCAGCAGGATCACGAGACCGCCCATGGTCGGCGTACCCCGCTTGACATGATGTGTCGTCGGTCCGTCGTGCCTGATCGGCTGGCCGAAGCCGTGACGGGCGAACCATCCGATAGCGATCCGGGTCCCCAGCAGCGAGCAGACCGTCGCCAGCGCGCCGCTCAGGAGTATTGCCCGCATACCATTCAGCCCTCTCGGCCATTCGGGTGGTCGATCCCTTCGAGGCAAGAGGGAGTCGTCTCGCCGATTCTGGGGTGCGAGAATCGGCAAGTCGGTCAAACATAGCGAAGTTGCAGGTCCCAGCAGGCCGCGACGTGGATCGAACTAGGCCAGAGGCCGGCCTTCGAGTAGCGGACGATCAATCGGAGGGCCGCGCTGACTCGTCGGCCGCGCGGCCGTGGTGCAGGACGTGGTGCGAACCCCTGGAAACTCATGGTGGAATTCGAGTGTGGTGCGGGCGTCCGTGTTGCTAGGAGCGCTGCTAGAGGGCGAATGCGACGCTGACATCCTCCTCGTAATGAGAAGGTCGTCGGTTCGATGGCAACGCTTCGAGAGCTAGCCTGGCGTCACTTCGGCGATCCGATCAGGCAGCCATTGCTAGCGATGGCGGGCGCCATCCCTCAAGATGACTCTGTGGCACGGCTACCCATCCCTGAAAGCACGGTTAAGCAGCTATACGGCACTGCGACGACCTGCGCGTATCCAACGTGCAATGAGCCCTTGCTCTGATCGGTAGAGGGTGTCGCCATCCCGCTGTTGAACTCGCGTATCGCGCACATCTGTGCCGCCTCTCCGCAAGGCCCTCGAAACAACCAAGAGATGGATGACGAGGATCGCCGGGCGTTCGACAACCTGATTCTTCTCTGCCTCCCGCACGCAGAAGAGATCGATCTGAAGATGCTCGTGGGGTCGCTACCCGGTCGAGACACTTCGACAGTGGAAGATCGTCCAGCTGCAGGCCGCGCCTTCCGATCCTGTCGTCATTCCCGAGGATGTTCTGGAGCGGGCCGTGGTCCTGTCCATGGACTTCCGCGGGGCAACGATTGACCTTGGTGGCAAGGCCGCGACCGCGCCAGGTGCGGGTGGCTCTGGCGGCGGAGCCATCGGTCCGGGCGCTAGGGGAGGCGACGGTGGTCATGGTGGCAACCACTACGTCTACACCTTCGACGCCGACCAACTGCCCGACAAGGTCGAAATCGAGTTTGGTATGCCCGGCCGTGGTGGGATTGATGGTCTACCCGGCGAGGCTGCCGGGCACATGCTTTCGGCGGACTTACCATGCTGGCGGCGGCCGCAAGACGCATTCGGACTTCCCAGAGGCGCTCACCGAGGCCGTCACGACCTCGATCCCGTCGGCTGTTCTGGCCAACTACGTCGAGATTGCAGGTCTCAGCTATCTCAGCAGCGCCGGCTGGGAAACCTACAACGTTGATGAGCTTCCCGGACCCTTTCGTGCGGACTGCACGTCTTGGTCGACATAGTTTGGACCGATCTCGAACCTGGAACGGAGATCCCCATCGAGGTGATCGCCGAGCTGATCACACCCAGCAAGACGGCGACCGTCAGTCAGGAGATCTCCTGGACCATCACGGTTCCCGAGCGCAGCGGGTTCGAGCGCCTTCCGCTTGCGTTTCAGTTGACCGGCACTCTGCATGATCCGGGCCTTCACGTACTCGAGGTGTCGTGCAACACCGGTGCCCGGCTTGGCCAGTACCTCGATATTCGGGTCAAGCCACCAAGCCGGGAGCCGAACGAGTGAGCTGGCCTGACCTAATCGGGAGAACGACGCCGGCCGTGGGGACAACAGGGTTTGCCGCAAGGCGGGCGGGCAGGTCGCTGGGGAACGGTCGCCAAGGTCGCCACGTCTCCGGGCCGCATGAGAAAGGGCAGGTGTCGATTTCTTGGACACTCCGACTTTGCAACACGGTTTTCGACAGCCTCGCGGCGGCGGGTGAACCGCACCGCGACGAGTTGTGGCAAGGGTCGAGAAACGATCGTTATCTAGAGTTGCGGCTGCGGGCGTTTCTGCCAGTACACATCGGCTGCCTTCGCCGACCTGGCCAGCGAGTTCGCCGTGACGCTGTCACACGGCCGCACCGGCCAAGTGCTGGGACAACGCTCTCTCGGAGTCGTTCTTCGCCTCACTCAAGGGTGAGCTCATCGACCTGAAACCTGGCCCACCCGCGCCATGGCACGGCGTGCGGTGGTGGAGTACATCGGCTGGTACAAAGGCGCCCGGCTGCACAGCACTGTCGGTTGCCGCGGGCCTGCCGAATATCAGGGGGACCGAACAAGATCAGGAGAGTAGCCTCACCAAATCATGGAGATGTCCGACGTCACGCGTGCGATCGCGGCTGCGACTTCGGTCGCCGCATCGCTAGACCTGGCAGCCAACGACGCAATCGTTCTCCACAACTCGAACAAGCTGGCGCTGCGGCTGACGCCATGCGACGTCTTTGCCCGAGTCGCCCATGTGGGGCAAGAGGTTGCACAGCTCGAAGTCGAGCTCGCTCAACGGCTCGCCGAGGTCGGATGCCCGGTGGGCGCCTTGGAGCCTCGGGTGGACCCGCTTGTGTACACGCGCGATGGCTTCGCAGTGACGCTGTGGATCTACTACGAGCCCGTGACACCTCACGTCTCACCAGTCGACT
>JAWWOY010000139.1:0-9889 GCA_033851195.1 Kribbellaceae bacterium
CGGCCTGGACCTCGGGGTGCCGACGGCGGCCCGCGTCTACGACGTGATGCTCAATGGCAAGGACAACTTCGCGATCGACCGGCAGGTCGCCGAGGCGAGCCTGAGCGTGATGCCGGAGCTCAAGGAGATCGCGCTGCACAACAGGGCGATCCTGCACCGCGTGGTGCGTCACCTAGCCACCGAGCAGGGCATCACGCAGTTCCTCGACCTCGGCTCCGGGCTGCCCACGGCGCGCAACACCCACGAGGTGGCCCAGGAGGCCAACCAGGACGCGAAGGTCATCTACGTCGACATCGACCCGATCGTGCTCGCGCACGGCAGGGCCCTGCTGGAGCACAACGCCAACACTCGTGTCGTCACCGCCGACCTGCGCAAGCCTGCCGAGGTGCTCGAGCACCCCGACGTGCGGGAGCTGATCGACTTCAGCAAGCCGGTATGCGTGATGCTGTGCGGGATCCTGCACCACCTCGCCGACGACGAGGACCCGAAGGGCGTCGTCAAGGCCGTGCGCGATGCGGTGGTGCCCGGCTCGTACTTCTTCATCACCAACTTCACCCGGCTGTCCGACTCGCCGGAGAGCGAGAAGCTGGAGCGGGTCCTGCTGTCGCAGCTGGGCACCGGCCGCGTCCGCACCCCGGCGGAGCTGGCCGAGTTCTTCGACGGCCTGGAGATCCTGCCGCCGGGCATCGTGCCGCTGCCGCTGTGGCGGCCCGAGGAGATCATCACCGACGCGACGACGGTCGGCGTGCGCTTCATGACCGGAGGCGTGGGCAAGAAGGTCTGACATCCGGCGGCGACAGGTTCAAGCCCGCACCAGGCCGGCTCCAACGCCAAAGCGAAGTTCACCTCGGCGAAGCTGGAACTGTCCTACGACGGCTCCCGACTGGGACGAACCTTCCGCTGAAGTGAACCTGGGGGATGGAGCCGTGGCAGCGACTCCACCGGGTTCAGGACTGGTAGGCGCCGGCGTCGAACTTGGTGATGCCGGCCAGCGACTTGCCAGCGAGGTCGTACGGGAATCCGGCGTCCTCGCCGCGCCCGATCGCAGGACTGACGGCCTTGAGCCGCAGGTCGGTCGGGCTGGTGAACAGCGGGTCGGCCTTCACCGAGTGGGATCCGAGCGTGAACTGGAACTGGCCGCCGAAGTAGACGCCGCGGTCCTCGTCGGCACTCTGGTTGGGATCGCCGCTGTCCCAGCCGTCCTCGTAGCCGACCTTGCCGCCGACCCGGATCACGTTGCTGCGCAGCTTCAGGATCCCGGCGCCGCAGCCGTCGTAGCAGACCCAGCCGTCACCCTGCGCGGATGGTAAGTAGACCGAGTTGTTGACCGCGACGGTGCCAGTGACCGGCCCGATGTCGCTCTGCGCTCCCCGGGTGACCAGGAACGCTCCCTGCGGCTTGGTCGAAGTGACGCTGTTGTAGGCGAAGACGTTGCCGTCGGCCGTCTTGCCGGTGCCGTTCCGGCCCAGTTCGGTGAAGGTCTCGTTGTCGGCAGTGACGTTGTACTCGATCAGGTTGCGGTTGCCGTTGTAGATCTCGAACGCGGCGCCGTCGTACCCGTAGTCGTAGCTGGGCGCGAACTGACCGGTCACCGTGTTGCGGCTGATCAGGTTGTCGTTGCCGTGGATCAGGAAGCCGAAGGCCCCGGAGTCGTCATCAGGGTTGACGTCCTTCGGGGTGTTCACGCTCATCTTGTTGTTATCCACGATCCTGCTCCAGCGGATCGTGTTGCCGTCGGAGCCCTCGACGATGGACACCCCGACAACGTTGGCGTCCGCCTGCACCGTGTCCATCACGATGCCGTCGCCGAACAACTCGAAGCCGGCCCAGTCACAACCGCTCGCCCGCAGGTCGGTAACCAGCCAGTTCGAGCCGGTGATCCGCACGCAGTCGGTCACCTTCCCGCCGATCACCGGCAGGTTGCCGCTGCCGTATGCCTCCACCACGATCGGATTGGCGGCAGTCCCGGACCGGGACAAAGCCAGGGTCCCGGTCCAGGAACCACCGCGCTTGAAGCTGATGCGATCCCCTGCTTGGAAGGCGGACTGATTCACCTTGCCGAGGCTGCGCCACGCCGTACCGGCACTGGTTCCGGCATTGGCGTCGTTACCGGCAGACGAGTCGACGTAGTAGGTGACCGCGGCCGGCAGAGCCTGCGCGACCGGCACCGCGCCGAACGTTGCCGCCATGGTGGTCATAGTGACGAGCGATACTGCCGTGTATGTGTGCACGCGATCCTCGTTCCTCGAACAGCCGGGGGTATTGCACATTATTTTCAGGCTTTGAGCTATCGCCGGTCAATAATTGACGAGCACGGCTGCTCGTGACGTACTCGCGGTCCTGTCCGGGCTGCGCGCCGGCTCCTGAGAAGCGGCATGAGCCTTCCACCCGCTTGAGAGCTGACCGGTGGTGCCGTGTTGCGGTCGATCCCGCCGGGACCACCACGGCGGCGGCCGACGGCTTCCTCCGGTCAGCGATGCGAGGAGCTCAATTCGCGTACCCGCCAGCCGTACTTGAGCCAGGGCCCGGCAAAGGCGTTGATCAGCAGGCGTCGCTCCGATAGGTCGCAAGCCACGTTCAGTCGGTAGCACGACGGGTGCAGGGCGCGGGCCGAGCTCGAAATCTGTATATCGGAATCGATATACAGATCGATTCCGATATACGTCTCCGCCCCCACCTGCCGACGGTATGGTGCGGTGCCGGACACAGCCCCGACCGCTACCCGCCCACACCTGTGCGCCGCCCACCCCTCAACAGCCTGAGCACGACTTGCCGACGCCCTGGGAGCTGACCGGTGGTGCCGTGTTCCGGTCGATCCGGCCGGGACGACCACGGCGGCGGCCGATGGCTTCCTCCGGTCAGCGACGCGCGGAGCTCAATTCGCGTACCTGCCAGCCGTACTTGAGCCCACCGAAGACCTTGACGATCTCCTTTCCGGCAGCATCCTTGATTCCGGTTTCTTGCGCCAGAAAGACCTCCGCCACGAAGAGGACATCAAGCGGCACGGCGCCTTGGACCTTGCCCTGGGGTACGTCGTGGAAATTGAAAACCTTGGCGCCGTTGATCGGCGTGAGCCCTCCGTAGACATAATAGGGATTGGCGCGCCCGATGTTATCCACGACGCTCCCTGGCGGAACGCCATCACCGACTTGCCGCACCACTTGAATCCATTGCAGGCTGTCATCTGCTGCCGGGTCGCCACTGCGCCGGTCCGGGTGATAGACGACGTACACGCCTCCCCCGAAACTCATTCCCGGTGAGGTGTCGGATGGTTCATCGGCGAAGATGCTGTACGACTGGACGTCGAACTCACCACGCCCCTTGAAGCCGCCCAGGTAGTGGAACGAGTAATGCGCGCCGAACGCGGCAGCAAGGGTGCCCTTGAAATCAATGTCGGGATCCGCCGGAACGTCCTCGTAAACCGGATCGAATGCATCGCCCGAAGCGACGGAAGGGAGCAGGCTGATTCGATGCCGTTTGCCGTTGAAGGTGAAGTCATCGGCTACCGCGTGCCCGCCGATCGTCTCGCTGAAGCTGGCGCCTGGCGTCCCCGGCCAGCCGGTTGGCTGGCTCGGCCGATAGCCCAGGGTCAGATGCGCTGCCTCCACGGTGCCCGGGAGCCCTGTTGCGCCCGACGCGGATCCGGCCTTTGCTACAGCCAGTGCGGACAGGCTGAGGGCGGTGCCGCCGGCGAGCAGCGACCGTCGCGAGAGTCGCGCGCCGGCCGGATTGTTGTCACGCATGGTTGACCTCACGGACCTGCCACCCGTATTTGAATCCACCGAAGACGTGGATGATCTCGTTACCCGCTTTGTCCTGGATTCCGGTGTCTTGAACAAAGAAGGCCTCGGCGACGAATTCGTCCGAGACCACGGCATCGCCATCCGGACCTGTCGGCGACACACTGGCGCCATACGCGAAGTTCAGGACCCGCCTGCCATAGATCGACGTGATTCCACCAGAGGCATAGAAGGGGTTTGCGCGCCCCTTGCTGTCCACGAAGTTCTTCGGCGACCCTGCCGCGCCCTGCGACCGGGCAACCTGAATCCAGCGAAAGGTGTCGCGGACGGACGGGTCGCCGGGGTGAATGTCCGGTTCGCTGACGACGTACAGATCGGCGCCGTAATTGAGCGGCGAAGTATCGGTCGGTTCATTGACGTAAACGCTGTACGACTGCACAGCGAACTTGCGCTGCTTGAGCCCACCCAGATAGCGGAACGAGTAATGAGCGCCATACGTCTGGGCGAGGATCGCCTTGAAATCGATGGTGGAGTCAGTGGGAAAGTTCTCGGAGACGGCATCAGTGTCCGACCCTCCGAACGGGACGAGCCGGATCCGGTAGGACCGGCCACCGTGGGTGAAATCCCTGGAGGTGACATGTCCACCGATCGTGACGCCGACCGACTGACCGGCGATGACGGCTGGCCAGCCATGAGGCTGGCTTGGGCGATAACTCCGATAAGTCCGATAAGTCCGATGAGTCACGGCAACTACCTCACTGTCCGTTTGCGGGTGAATCGTCAGGTTGTGGAAAGGGCTTCTGTCGGGGCAGTGCGCCCTGCCCGGATAGCCGGGTACAGGCCGGCGACCGCGCCGATGAGGAGGGTGGCGGTGACACCTCCGCCGGTGGCCCAGGCGGGGACGACGACCGGCCACGACTGCGTGCCGGCGTAGAGGGTTGTGACGGCAACACCGATGACCACCCCACCGACGCCACCCAGAGCGGACAGCAACAGGGCTTCGGCCAGAAACTGCAGCAGGATCTGGCCGCGGGTCGCACCGAGAGCGCGACGTAGTCCTATCTCCGCGCGGCGTTCGAGGACTGAGATCACCATCGTGTTGGCCACCCCGACACCGCCGACCACCAGTGCCACGGCGCCGAGACCTAGCAGCAGGCCGGTGAAGGCGCGGTTGGTCGCCTGTCGCGCAGCCAGCGCGTCGGACGGCCGGGACACGGCTACCTCGTTGGGTGCTTCCGGGTTCGCGGTAGCCGCCAGCACCGCCCGGACCGCAGTGACGGCCGAGTCGTGGGATCGGGTGTAGATGGTTGTCGGGTGGCCGTCGAATGCCAGGTACGACTGCG
Organism: Kribbellaceae bacterium; assembly: GCA_033851195.1. Taxonomy (GTDB): domain Bacteria; phylum Actinomycetota; class Actinomycetes; order Propionibacteriales; family Kribbellaceae; genus Kribbella. The sequence goes on from JAWWOY010000139.1 coordinate 5,084, forward strand.
CGGCCGGCCAGCCGATCAAGGCGGCCGAGTCGAGTTCAGGCGCGAGCGGCACCGCGTTGAGGACGCCGATGACGGTGAACCATCTGCCGCCAAGGGAGATCTGGACTCCCGCGGCGCCGATGCCCAACCGCCTTGCTGCCGCCGATCCAAGCACCACCACCGGGAATCTGGCGGTAGCCGGGTTGAGCCAAATGCCGTTGGCCAGACCGGCTCCGACCGTGCCCAGCAGGTCCTGCTCCGCGGCGCGTACGGAGATACCGCCACTCTGGGCTGCCGGAATCCGATCAGTGCGGTAGACCAAGGCAGCGGCCACCTTGCCGGTCGCGGCGACCTGCTTCACCGGCCCGATCCGGGAGATCATCGCAACGGACTCGGTGGGCAGGCTGGCTGCCTCGCCCGTCAGCGTGTTTCCCGGCTCTACCGTCAGCAGGTTGGTGCCGAGCGCGGCCAGTTGCCGGTCCAACTCGGCCCCGCTTGACGAGGAGATGCCCACCACGGCAGTCATTGCCGCGATGCCGATCGCGATGCCCAGCGCGGACAGGAAGACCCGTAGCGGTCGAGTACGGAGGCCGGTGCCGCCGACGCGAAGCACCTCACGCGGACGCAGCCGGGCGGGAGTCAGAAGCTCATCCATTCAGACCACTCCCCCGTCCCGCATGGAGATCTGCCGGGGAAGGCTCGCGGCGATCTCACGGTCATGGGTGATGATCAGGACAGTGGTGCCGGCCGCGTGAAGCTCTCGCAGCAGGGTCATCACTCCCGCTCCGGCTGTCGAGTCCAGGTTGCCGGTCGGTTCATCGGCAAGCAGGAGAGCTGGTTCGCCCACCACGGCACGGGCGACCGCGACCCGCTGCTGCTCGCCTCCTGAAAGTTCCCGCGGCAGATGCTCGAGCCTGTCGCCGAGACCGACCCGCACCAGCGCGGCCTCCGCGCGGCGGCGGCGCTCCTTCAGCGGCACCCCCGCATACAGCAGTCCGTCCGCGACACTGTCCAGGGCGGATTGTCCGGATCCGAGATGGAACTGCTGGAACACGAACCCGATCAACCTGGCCCGAAGCGCGGATAGTTGACGGTCTGACAGCGCCGACACATCGTGCCCCCCGATCCGTACGACGCCGGAAGAGGGCCGGTCCAACGTACCGATCAGATGCAGCATGGTGGACTTGCCCGAACCGGACGGGCCCGCGATCGCGACGAGTTCGCCGGACCCGATGGTCAGGGTGACACCGCGCAATGCTGCCACTCCGCCCGGATAGGTCTTCACGACCTCGGTCAGCTCGACCACGGCATTCATGACGGCATCCCCACCTGCAGGCCCTCGGCGAGACCAGTGCCGGACACTTCGACGCGCCCGCCGGCGAACAAGCCTGTTCGCACCGCCACGATCCGGCTGGTGCCGCCGCTCACCACCTCCACGCCGTATCCGCCCTCGGTGACGGCGAGCAGCGCGACGACCGGAACGCTCAACACGTTCTTGCGCTCGGACACCGTGAACCTGACGTCTACCGATGCCCCGTCCTCCAGTCCGGCCACCGCCCGCTGCTGACTGATGCTGAGGGCAACGTTTGTCTTCGCGGCCCCTTCCGCGTTGGCGGTCCCGGCCTGGACTTTGACGACCTTGCCGGCGACCTGCTGCCCGCCCGGCAACTGGATGCTCACTGCGGCACCCTTGCGGGCCAGCCGGTTGTCGGCCCCGTCCAGCTTGACGACGGCCATCCTCGACGTGCCGGTGTAGGTCAGCAGTCCCGTGCCTGGCTGGACGGCCTCGCCTAGGGCTGCTTTCTGGGCAGCCACCCGGATCGGACCCGCTGCATAGAAGACGCGCCCCAGTTCGACGTCGCCAGTCCGTGCCAGGCCCAGATCGTGCTGCCAGGTCTTCACCGCCTTGGCGGTCGCCGCGGAGTAGTTGTCGTCGACGGTGAATCCCCGGTATCCCAGCGCGTAGAGGTTCAGTTCAAACTGTTTGACGTCATCACCTCGCGTGCCTGGCGACAGTGCGCGGTACGCCGGCAGCGCGCCGTACAGCAGGAGTATCGGGGCATTGTCGACACGGCCGAGTTCGTCGCCGAGCCTGACCGTCGTGCCGACCGCAGGCAAGGCGGTCACGGTCCCGGCCAGTCGACCGGTCAGCGTTGTGGCGTCGCCGTAGCCCAGCTCACCGGTCTCGGTCTGGGTGTCCACCAGCGTCTGCCGGGTGATATTCCCCGTCGCGGGCGGGAGTGCGACGGCAGTGCTCGGGTGCTGCTGGCCGGAGCCGAGGTCTACTCCTGCGGCAGCCGCCGCGGCGCCGCCGACCGCGACCGCAAGTACCACCGCGACCACCACTCGGCCGGCCCGACGGCGCCGCCTGACGTCGGTCACCCCTGGGACTCGTTCTGCGGACCGGTGGACGCTCCAGCAGGCTGGCAAGCCTTCTGCGCCGACTGGAATTGAGCGCTCATCGGATCGATGCCCAGTTTCGTGGGGTCGACCTGCTGGCCGTCCGCCGACGGGTCCGGGAACTTCGGTACGCCGTGGTCGCGCATGCACTGGGCGAACTTCCGCAACGTCTCCAGCCCCTGCGCATCCGGCTTCTTCACCTCGCCCCCGTTAGGCATGTGGGACTTGCATTTCGCTTGTGCCGCCGCCACCTTCGCCGGATCGGTTCCGTCGGGGACGCTCAGATCGAAGCCTCCGTTGGCACCTTCCTTCGGGTCCGGGAAATTCGGTACGCCGTTCGCCCGCATGCACTGGGCAAACTTGACCAGGGGCTCCTGACTGTCTCCGCTGTCGGACTTGGCGCTGGTGGTGGCAGTTGGTGATCCGCCCGCGGACACCACCTGGGGGTCGTCTTTCGTCGAGCCGCATCCACTCAGCGACAGGGCCAACAGGCCAACTACGACTCCGGTCCAGACGCGCATGGTCGTCTCCTCTCCGCGACCGGTCGAGCGCCGCCCGCTGCACTCATTGGAGTGGTCGCGGCGTCATCCGGCCGTTTCCGAAAGAGTTGACGCCGACGTGACGGCACCGTCGGTCACAATGAGGAAATGCGAGTACTGGTGGTCGAGGACGAAGAGCTGCTCGCCGACGCGATCGCGCAGGGGCTGCGCCGGCACGCGCACGCGGTGGACGTGGTGTACGACGGCGGCGCCGCGCTGGAGAACATCGGAGTACACGACTACGACGTGGTCGTGCTCGACCGCGACCTGCCCGTGGTGCACGGTGACCAGGTCTGCCGCGCGGTCCAGGAAGCCGATTCCTCGACGCGGGTCCTGATGCTGACCGCCGCCGCCGACATCGACGACCGGGTCGCCGGACTCGCGCTCGGTGCCGACGATTATCTGCCGAAACCCTTCGCGTTCCCTGAGTTGGCAGCACGGGTTGCCGCGCTCGGCAGGCGAGCCAGGCCGGCCACACCACCGGTCCTGCAACGGGCCGGGATCCGGCTCGACCTGCACCATCGGGAGGTGTATCGCAACGGCCGGTACGTTCCGCTGTCCCGCAAGGAATTCGCCGTTCTCGCCGAGCTGCTGCGGGCCGACGGCGCCGCGGTCTCGGCCGAGTACCTGATGGAGAAGGCCTGGGACGAGAACGCCGACCCCTTCAGCCACGCGGTACGGATGACGATTCTCAAGCTGCGACGCAAACTGGGAAGTCCGCCAGTGGTCCAGACCGACCCCGGAGTGGGGTATCGGATTCCATGACCCGAAGCAGGTTCTTCCGGCTCACCATCCGCGCCCGGTTCACCCTGGTCTGCGGCGGGCTGCTCCTCGCCTCCGGCATGGCGGTGCTGGGGATGACGTACTTCCTCATCTCCCAGCAGCAACCAATCGTCAACAGCAACGACATGGCGCCGAACCCGACCAGCTCGCAGGCCAGCCCGCCGGCCCCGAACACGCAACCGTCCGGACCTCGCGCAGTTCCACCCAGGCTGGACTATCAGGCCGCGGATGACGCCCAGCGAACCGTGCTCAACGGGCTGCTCACGCAGGGCGGCATCGCACTGGCCGTAGCCGTCGCGGCCGCCAGCGTCTCGGGCTGGCTGCTCGCCGCACGGCTGCTCCAGCCCCTCCACCGGATCACCGACACCGCCCGGCGGATCGCCAACGCTCCGGCAGCCGACCGCGGGCTGCACGAACGGATCGCGCTCGAGGGTCCGGCTGACGAGATCAAACAGCTGGCCGACACGTTCGACGTGATGCTGGAGCGCCTCGACCACTCCTTCGAGGGCCAGCGGCGGTTCATCGCCAACGCCTCACATGAGCTGCGCACTCCACTCACTCTCAACCGGACGTTGCTGGAGGTCGCGACAGATCCCGAGGAGGCGTCACCGGAGGTGCGGCAACTGGGCACCACGCTGCTCACGATCAACGCACGCCATGAACAACTGATCAACGGATTGCTTCTCCTCGCCAGCTCCGAGAACGAGCTCACGGAACGCTCCTATGTAGACCTGGCGGACATCGTCGAACACGTAGCCGCACAGGTGCGAAGCGACACAATCAGCGTCTGTACCGAGGCGGGCGAAGCGCCTACCACCGGGAATCCGGTGCTCCTGGAGCGGCTCGTGCAGAACCTCGTGGAGAACGCCGTCCGGTACAACATCGCCGAGGACGGCTGGGTGCGCATCACCAGCGGCACCGGCCCGGACGGTGGCGCGGCCATGGTCGTCAGCAATACCGGGCCGACGGTTCCCTCCTATGAGATCCCGAGTCTCTTCGAGCCCTTCCGCCGCCTTGGTCCCGCCCGGCTGTCCACGGTCTCGGCGGGTGCCGGCCTGGGGTTGTCGATCGTTCGCGCGGTCGCACGCGCCCACGGCGGCGACGT
>JAWWOY010000153.1:0-25818 GCA_033851195.1 Kribbellaceae bacterium
GCCACGGCGAGGGCTCGATGGCGAAGCTGAAGGCGAGCGAGGTCGCGGTCAAGGTGACCGAGGAGGCGATCCAGATCCTCGGCGGCAACGGCTACACCCGGGAGTACCCGGTCGAGCGGATGCACCGTGACTCGAAGATCTATACCATCTTCGAAGGCACCTCGGAAATCCAGCGGCTGGTCATCTCCCGCGCCATCTCAGGCATGCGCATCCGCTGAGGTTTCCGCAGATCAGAGGCTGATTTGAGGGTCTTTGGGATACAGGCCGCCGTCCGGCTCCCAGGAAGTAATAGGAGAGCGCACGGCGGCCTGCTCCGGGAGATTTCAGAGAGAAGAGACGGGCCAACCTAGAGTCCACATCCTTCCGCGCCCGTTCATGGGAAGAGGGCAGCATGTGGGGTGGGGGGATAACGCGCCTCGGAGGTCTTGAGTAGGACCTGCCACTCCTCGCCCCCGCCATACTCGCCCGAGTGCCAGAACACAGAAACAACCGGACCGATCACCTGGGCGCCGGCTGCGAGACCGGCTCGCACCGCCGATCCGGCCAGTCGTACGGCGTCGTCGCGGGTGGGCGTGGCTGTCGACACCTGAAGGTAACGCGGCATGCGCCTGAGACTAGGAGGCGCCCATGACGAGCAGGACAGAGTCAGGCTTGGTGGCCGTCGTGGAGGTAGGCGACCGTCTGGGACTCGACGGCTTTGAGAGCGGCTTCGAGGCGAAGCCAGACGTACGGTCTCAGCCGCTCCTGTGCTTCGTCCAGTGCGAGGAAGGCGTATCGCTTCAGTTCGCTGTGGTCCGGCTGGAGGCGCGAGATCTGGTCAGGGTCGAGCCGTCCGCCGTCGAAGATGAACATCAAGGAGTCGTCCCAGGGTCCGTGGGGAGAGACCCAGTCAACGCAGGAGAGCGTCAGCTGGCTCGACGTCAGTTCGAGGTTGAGTTCCTCCTTCAATTCGCGGATGAGACCGACAACCGGTGGTTCATTTGCCTCGATCATGCCTCCGGGCAGATCCCAATCGGGCTTGTAGTCGGGATCGACGAGCAGGACTCGACCCTGGCTGTCGCGAAGGATCGCGTCCGCTCCTGGTCATCTCCCGCGCCATCTCCGGCATGCGCATCAGGTAGGAAGATAAGAAACCCAGGAACCCCAAAGGCAGACCGAGTTTTCTGGAATGAACCAAATTGAAAAGAAAAGAACAAGGAAACAATAGATATAAATAGCTAGCTTGTGGTGACGGCGGGGCGCCCGGGTTCAGGCGTCCAAGAGTATGAGAAGTACCAGAAAATAGTATAAAGCTATAAAGTAGATAGTCTGTGGTGACCGTTGGCGCCTGAGCTCAAGCTCAGACGCCACGCTGTGGGCGCGTCGGTCAGGCGCAGAGGTTGATGTAGAAGACCGGATCCCAGTTCGTGATGAACTTCAATCCGGGCCACTCAGTCCTGAGGACTTCGTGACGGGATCCGAGGAGTTCTACGTTGACGTTCTGGTTGTTGAAGAAGTTCGTTACCCCGAGCCAGCCACTCAACGAGTAGACCCCACACCGGTAGAATTGGAACATAGTGTAATATTCACCCTTTCTGATCCAGGTGCAGAACCTTCCGGGCGGACATGCGTTGACCCAGTCGGTGGCCTGCTGTTGGGTCCATTTCCCGAACTCAGATTTCTCTGGGTTCGGACTGACCCAAGGATCCAGAATTCCCGCTGGCGCCGGCTGGGTGAGATTGTCGGTGCCGCCCGGCCGAGCCTCAGCTGCAACTGGGCTGATGAGGGCGGACGCGACAAACATCACCGCCGAAGCGCCTGCGAACGCTGCGAGTCGGCCACGACGGCGCCCCGACGACGAACCAAGCCCGACTGCCCTTAATAGTTTCTTGATCACGTATGTCTCCGATCAGCGATAGGTTGCACTTCCCCTGCAAGCGGGACCGTAACGTCCGCTGGGTCCATCGCTGCCTGGCCTGCATGCTCATGGAAACCCTTGACAAAGCCGCGGTGTCACCTGAGGTAGATAACTACCGGGTCAAGAGTGTCGAGGCCGATCGCTGTGGTTGGGATTTGACCGCCACCAAGGGAGACGAGAAGATCCACGTCGAGGTCGTAGGCGTCGCCGGTTCGTTGGTCCGGCTCTTCCTCAAGGCCAGCGAGTGCAAGTCCGCGTTATGTGATCCGAAATGGATGCTTGTGGTCGTGACGGACGCATTCGGTGAGCCGGACTGGTACGAGCTGGACGGCCCGACCGCGATGGCCCACTTGATACCAAGTCCGCGTCCCCATGCCCTTTTCACTGGCTGACTCAGCTACGGCCAAGGCTGATGCTCGATCGGCCTAAGGTTGCCTTAGGCAATTGCCTGCTCCGTCACAGCTCGTGAGGCATTGGCGGACCTTGGTCACTTGGTCACTGGCGAGCATCGTTGAGCGCACCTCGGAAATCCAGCGCCTGGTGATCTCCCGAGCCATCTCCGGCATGCGCATCCGCTGACGTTTCCGCAGGTCCTATTCCAGGGTCTGAAGGTATGGACCGTCGTCAGGCTCCCGGTAGTGGATTTGGGAGCCGAGCAGAGACGGGACAACAGAGCAGAAGGTGGGCACCCTGCTGAGTGTCCTGCGTCGGTCATACGCGCGCCTGTCAAGGTCGCTAGTTCCAGGCGCTCCGTTTGCCATCGATGAGGCCACCTCTGTGACGCATGGTCGATAGGACGGTCGCAAACCGCTGGCGCCGTTCGCGTCGGGCTGGCTTGGTCGCAGGTCTGCTGCGCGCCACGCCTGCGCTGTCATCTCGAGGGGGCGGGACGGAAGCGCCGCCCCTTGACGCTCTTGATCGCGGGGATTCGCCCCTCGAAGGCGATAGTCCTTGGCCGCCCTGACCGAGATGCAGGGGATCGCCGCCGCCGTGCGTGGCGGAACTGCCGCGGTGTGGTCCGCCGGCAATCGTCGGTCGTGTATTGGTCAGCGCGGCCGAGTCGCCCGGCTTCTGCTGGGCGCAGCGGGCTCAGTCTCGAACATCTGCGAGATATGCAATTCCCGACGCTCCGTGCGGCGTCGGTGGTCAATGGTTCCCTTAGCCACGGTTGCTCGGGCGGCGCCCCTCGCTTAAGCCGACCGCCCCCGGGAGGATCGCACCGCGTCCTTATGCGGGCGCCCAGGTCGCGTCCAGACGGCCCGCAACTGACTACCGGGCGTTGCGGTTCGTCCAGTTCGGCGTCACCCTTGGAGCTCCAGATGACCGCGCGGTGACGCGGGGAGAGGTATCGATGGCGTTGAATGAGCGGCGGGCCTTGACACTGCTCTGCCAGGATCTGGACGAGCTGCGAGCGGAGCTTGCGCGCCCGGATCATCCGCGGGACCTGTTCACGACGCTGGACGACCTCGTCACGTCCGCTCAGGCGGGGCGACCGATCGCGAAGCGACTCTCGAAGCTGATCGGCCCGCTGGCATCGGAGTACCGCTCGATTGGTCCGTTGCCGGGCTTGGGGCCTGGGCACGCCGACCGTGAGCTGTTCGGATGCCCTGATGGACGGTGCGACCTCGTGCGAACGACCGAGCCGGCCGGTCCGTTGCCTCGATGCCGGATCTTGGGCCGAGCGATGCCCCGCCGCGAGCCGAGCTGATGGGCTCCTTCTTCGAAGAACTGGCGAAGAAGGTCGCTGAGCGCTGGCTCGGCCTCCTGACCGTTCCTGGGTTGCTCTTCTCCCTGACGGTTGGCATCGCCGTCGCCGCGGGCCGACGAGGCCCACTCGGTCAGGGCGGAGCGCTTGACCGTACGACTATCGCGAAGACCGTCAGCACGGCTGCTGAGCGCTTCGGCGACTGGGGAACCCTCGCCCAGGCCATGACACTCGGCGCACTGTTGCTGGCGGCAACAGGTGTGGGTCTGCTGGTCCAAGCGCTCGCACCGGTGATCCGGCGGCTGTGGCTCGGGCTTTGGCCATGGCCGTTCCACGGTCTCGGCCGGTGGGCGACGATACGCCGCCAGCAGCGGTACGCCGCTCTGGTCACAGCACGAAGGATTGCGGAGACCAATTCCGATCCCGCACAACAGGCCGAGGTCGACCAGTTGGCAGCGCGCGCCAATCGTCTGGCGCCGGCCTCACCGGGACGACCAACCTGGATGGGTGATCGCATGCAAGCGGTCGAAGCTATCGCGCACAACCGCTACGGTCTGGATCTCGCCTTCGGCTGGCCCAGGCTTCGGCTGGTCCTTCCGGAACCTGTCGCCGCGGCAGTCGGAAACGCTCTCGGGCAGTTCGCCGCGGCGACCATGATCGGCAGCTGGGCAGTTCCGTACTTGATTCTCGGGGTCTTCTGGTTCCCCGCCCTGCTGGTCTCGGGCGGAATCGCTCTCGCTGGCTGGGTTCGTGGGCGAGCGGCCGTCGCAGAGCTCGGGCACCTCACCGAATCGGTCCTCGACCTGCACGGCCGGGCTCTGGCTGTCGCCCTGGGCGTCGGCCCACCCGATGCGGTCGGGCCGTTGACCATGGAGGAAGGTACAGAGATCACCCAGATCGTCCGCAAGGGGCGCTAGGTCTCCTGTATCACGGACCGACATGGACGAAGGGGGACCAGAGATCAGAGCGCTCCGGTTCGTGCTGCCGCAGGTCCCGAAGTACGTCGTTGAGTACCGTGGCGGCGCTGTCGGCGGTCGGAACAGACTCCATCGACTCGTAGAACTGGTGGGCGACTCGCGCCGTGATGTCATCGGCCACCGGCCACAACGTGCCGACCACGTGCCGGTAACCGGCCAGCTGGAAGGCCGACGCCAGGTGGATCAGCTCGTCGGGATTTCTGCTCGACCTGGAGGTCGAGCAGGCGGACAGGTAGGCCAGCTCACCGCCGATGCCTCGTTCGGCGATCAATTCCTGGATGCTCAGCACCTGGTCGGCCAGCACCAGTCCCGTTCCTGCTGCGTGCAGTGGATCCTCGACCGCGTGGCAGGCGAAGTGGACCCAGGACGCGTCGTGGAGAGCGGTGAGCACGGCCGCTCGCGTCGCTCGCTCGTCCACCAGCGGGTCAGGACCTTCGAACCGGCCTCCCAGTGACCGGGCTTCTTCGACCGTGTGGGGCAGGGGTGGGTGTCCCGGACTCTCGGTCACAGCGACTGCCAACAAGCGACGCGTATCGACGGGATCTTGTCGACGCGCGTGCGCCAGAGCGCGGAGGGTCGGCGCGATCGAAGACACAACGTGGTCGAGCACGTTCTCGCCGCTGCCCGGCAGTCCCGACGCGTGTAGGGGAACGGCGGCCAGAGCGCCGACGGGAATCCACCACACCCGGTCCCGGCGCAGCCGCGACGCAGAAGGGCCGAGCTCGTCGAGGACCGGGGCAGCGATGACCCCCCAGGCCCAGGCGAGAACGTCGGGAACCACCCGCCGGCGTCGGAACCCTCCGGCCAACGAGCGATCGCCGAAGGCTCCTGTGAGTTCCTGAGCACGACCGGCGACCTCGTCTCCGTCGAGGTCGGGGAGCGGCACCACCCTCGGTTCGCGATCGGCCCGGATCAGAACGGCGTCGCCACGTGACGTGGAGGCATTGACCAGGACGATCGTGCCGTCGCCGGCGGCGGCCTGCAGGGTTTCCATCGACGGCGTCGCCAAGAAGTCTGGCGCCGTTCGTCTGACCTGGTCGAGCAGTCGACCTGCCTCCGCGTCCAGTTCGCGGCGTCGCGCCGTCTCGGCCAGTCGGCCGTCCGGGTCGAGATCGGCCAGGTCCGCCTGCGGTGCAGCCAACTGCCGGCGAAGTGCGAAGAACTGCGTGACCAGGTGATCCGTGGCCGATCCGGCTGCGGCGATTCCGGTGCCGAGGTCGAAGCGCGTCGACAGGAGCACCCCGCGGCCGAGCTCGGCCAGTTCGACGGCGGCCTCAGCCCGGTTGAGCTGAAGCTCGGCCGACACCGCTTCCGGCAGGAACGCCTGTGGTTGCTCCAGGCCGAACGACTGGCTTGCCAGGTCCTGCCAACCAGGCGCGACCTTGGGCAGGAGCTCGACTGTCCGGCGCAGAAGCCGACTGGCCACCTCGTCCAATCCGGCTAGCCGCATCACCATCCCAACTCGACCGGAAGCCGTTGCTCGCTGCCGTGGGGTTGCCGCCGAGTCCAACTCTGCCATCGCCGACAACTCGGTCAGCAGGCCGGGATCGACCTCCTTTCCGGCGTCCAGCGCTTCCTCGCAGGCCCGCGCGAGCCAGGCCAGCCAACTGGCGAGGCCCGCGTCGCCCGGTTGCAGTCCATCCGTCACGGTGCGGAGGTGCCTCAGTGCCAAATCGAGATCGGTGTCGTCGCGCTGGACCTGGTAGCGGGCGAGCAGAGCCTTGCCCAGCGTTCCCAGCGCGAGCATCGCGAGGTGGTGATTCGGGGTGTCGATCACGACCGCCTTGGATGCCTGCTCGACGGCCGAGCTGGCTTCAGCCGGATCCTCGCTGCTCTCGGCGGCAGTTCGATGATAGGTCGACAGGTTCACCAGGTAACCGATCCGCTCGAGGTCCGACGAAGTGACGTCGGCGGCGTGAGCGGTGTACTCGATCGCCCGGCTCAGGTCCGATCGATCGCCGAGACGGTCGAATCGCAGTTTGAGGGCCATCCCGAGATCGGCTTGAAGCCCTTCGTCCTCCGGGGATGCCTCCACTGCCGACTCGCCGGCCACCACGGCCGCGTCCAGATCGGCGACATCGCGGCTGTCCTCGTACCGCAGCTGGTGGGCCGACCCCAAAGCCGCGAGGAGGTCGCCGCGATACTCCGGTGGCGCGAGTCGGGCAGCCTCCCGGCCGGCTTCGATGGCCGTGTCGATGTCGGCCTCGGCGCGATCCAGCTCGAAGCGTGCGCGGCAGGCGACGGCCAGGGTCGACAGAGCCACGAAACGCTCGTCCGCGCTCAACGCCGGATCCGTTCGCACCAGCTCGCCGAGCCTGATCGCCTCGACGAGATCCGCGCGGCGGGCATGGAGGTAGTAGCGGCTGACGTACGCCGTACTGAGGCCCGCCCGGTAGCTTGCTCGCGCCGCCCCAGCCTCGTCGGCCTTGTCCGCGGCGCAGCCGAGCAGCTGGACCGCGAGATCGAGGGCGTCGGCGTCGTCGTACTCCTGGCAGTACTCCAGCAGACTCCCGCCGGCCATCGCCATCCCTTCTGGCGTTCTCGCGGGACCGAGGACCACCCAGAGCTCCTCGGGCAGGATGGTCGCGGCCGAGTCTGCCAACGCCGCGTCGAAGAATTTGATCGCGGCCGCGAAGTCGCCCCATCTGTCCTCGTCGGCCACCGCGGTGGAGCGAAGGTAGGACACCTGGCCGGCCAGTTGGCTGAGGAATCCTCGGTCCGTCGTCTTCAGGCCTACGAGGAGCTGCGGAACGTCATCCAGAGCCGCCAGAACCTCCGGCGTCCGGAGTACTTCCGTGTCTCCGGTCAGGTCGAAGGCAGACAAAGCTTCCTCGAGCGCCCGGACGGTATCCCTCAATTGGCCCCCTTCGCCTGTCGAAGCCGATACTTGCACTGGCTGGGGGTCGGACTCCATCCCTGGCCGCCTGGTCGAGCTCTGCGACACGAAGGTCGACGGGCAGCCGTGCCAGGTTGGCTCGCCGTGCTGGCATCCACGGAGCGACGTTCATCGAGGCGCTCAGGTCGGCGGAGGCCGCCGCGGTCTGCGGCGCCCCGTACGGCGTCCCGAGCCCCGAGCGGACCAACTTCCGCAACGGCTACCGGCACCGCGACTTCGACCCCCGGGCCGGCCCCTGGACGTCGCGATCCCCAAGCTGCGGTCGCCACACCATCAGCAACAATTCGTTGCCTAAGGCAAACGAATCACGCCGAAGAAACGCGACCGTTACCTGACAAGCCTCTTGCTGTCATCTCTCATTCCTAGTCTTGCGCTGCTCGACACCATGTCCTAAGGAGCTCGTCAGTGCCAACACCCGATCAGAATCCGGGCCCGGTCTTCGACCCTGCCCACCTTGGTGGCATTTCGCATTCTCGGCTGAGTCGCCGGCAGGCCCTGGGGCTCTTCGGCGCCGTCGGCGCGAGCGGCCTGCTGGCCGCGTGCGGCGGTTCGGCCACCGGTGGCGGTGGTGCCCCGAAGGAAGGGGGCAAGCTGACTATCGTCCGGGCGCAGGACTCCGTGACCATGAACAACACCATGGTCTTTGCGAACTCGTCCATCTGGGTGTTCCAGCAGATCTTCGAAACCTTGTTCATCAGTGCGCCGGACGGCAAGGGCATCACGCCGTGGCTGGCGAAGAGCTACACCAGCTCCGCTGACAAGAAGACCTGGACGTTCAAGCTCCGGTCCGACGTCAAGTTCAGTACTGGCCAGCCGATGACGTCCGCCGATGTGAAGTTCTCCATCGACGCCGCGAGCGCCACCAAGGGTGGCTGGGAGTTCATCAACAGCTCGATCAAGGAGGTCACCGCCCCCGACCCGTACACCGTCGTCATCACGACCAAATATCCGTGGGCACCGCTGCTGGCGGATCTCGCCTGCTTCAGCAATGCGGTCCTGCCGAAAAACTACGGCGGTAAGTCCAGCGCTCAGTTCTACGCCGCACCGGTGGGCACCGGCCCGTTCGTGTGGGACACCTGGACCAAGGGTAGTGTGCTGACACTGAAGAAGAACCCGACCTACTGGCAGCCCGGGAAACCGTCGCTGGACAGTGTGACGTGGAAAGTTGTCCCGGACGACAACACCCGGAACGTCATGATTCAAGGCGGACAGGCCGACATCAACGAGAACCCACCGTACTCGTCCCTCGACCAGCTGCGCGCGTCCAACGGAGTGAGTGTCGAGCTCTTTCCGTCGACCCGCACCGACTATTTGATCATGAACCAGACCAAGAAACCGTTCGACGACGTACACGTACGCCGGGCGATCTCCTATGCGATCGACCGGGAGGCCCTCGTCAAGTCGGTGCTCTACAACAACGGCAAGGCCGCCAACTCGCTGTTCATGCCTACCGTCGCCTACTACGACCCGAAGGCGCCGGGCCTGCAGTACGACATGGCCAAGGCCAAGCAGGAGCTGGCCAAGTCGAGCGTCCCCAACGGCTTCACGACCACCTACCTGGCGTCCTCAGGCGACTCGACCGACGGGGCGATCGCACAGATCCTGCAGGCCTCGCTCAAGCAGCTGGGCATCACCTTGAAGATCCAGAACAGCGACCCGAGTGCGCTCCACGACCTCCAGCAGAAGCTGAACTACGAGATCTCCCACAGCTATTGGACGATGGACATCGCCGATCCGGACGAGCTGGTGCAGTTCGCAGTCGACCCGACCAGCGGCGGCCATTCCTTCAACACCGGGTACAACAACGCCAACGTCGTCAAGTGGGCTCACGAGGCCCAGCGGACCTTTGCCACCACCAAACGCCAGCAGCTGTACTCCCAGCTCCAGGCGCAGGCGGCGGAGGATGCGTTCATGGCGTTCCTGTACTACCAGCCGTTCCCCTACGCCGTCCGCAGCACGGTCAAGGGGTTCCAGGTGTATCCGACCGGCAACTACCACCTGGAAGACGTCTCACTCACCGGCTGAGCCACGATCACGAAAGAGGCAGAAATGGAGTACGTCCTCTATGCCGGTGGTCGGCTGATCACCGCAGTCCCGGTGCTCTTCGGCACCACGCTGATCGTGTTCTTCATGATCCACCTGGTGCCCGGCGACCCGGCCGCGACGCTGCTCGGCGTCCATGCGACGTCGGCCGCAGTCGCCGCCGTGCACCACCAGTTGGGACTTGACCAGCCGGTCTGGCAGCAGTATCTCGAGTTCCTGAATCACCTCCTGCACGGCAACCTCGGCCACTCGTTCTTCTACGACTCGAGTGTGACGAGCCTGGTGCAGGGCCGGATCAGTGCGACGCTGTGGCTTGTCATCGCCAGCGCCATCTTCGCGGTGGCGATCAGCGTGCCGCTTGCGGTGTGGGCGGCGAGCCGGCGGGGCGGGGTCGCGGACAACGTGATCCGGGTGGTGCCGCTGTTCGGGCTGGGCATGCCGCATTTCTGGCTCGGCATCATGCTCATCCTGATATTCGCGCTGAAGCTGGGCCTGTTCCCGGTGGCCGGCTTCGGTGACAACGTCGTCGGTCATCTGCAGGGCATCGTGCTCCCTGCTCTCACCGTGGCGCTGTCGCTTACGCCGATCCTGGTCCGCAGCCTGCGCACCAGCATGATCGAGGTCCTCGGCAGCGACTACATCACCACGGCGCGGGCGAAGGGAATCAGCGCCGGTCGGGTCGTGCTCGCGCATGCGTTGCGTAACGCGGCTGTGTCGTCGATCACCGTCCTCGGCGTCAACATCGCCTACCTGGTCGGGTCGACGCTGGTGGTGGAACGCGTCTTCTCCCTACCGGGCATCGGCACCTTGATGATCGACGGGATCTTCAACCGCGACTTTCCCGTCGTCCAGGGGGTGACGATGGTCTTCGCCGTCATGGTCGTGGCCGTCAACCTGCTCACCGACGTGACCCACGCAAGCCTCGATCCGCGGGTGAGGTTGCCATGATCTCGTTGACCCTGCCGGGGCGTTCAGCACGGACACTGCCGACCCGCCGCCGCACCGGCCGTCCGAACGGCACGCTGGTGGTGGGTCTCGTGCTGCTCGCGCTGCTGGTCCTGGCGGCGATCTGTGCGCCCCTGATCACCAGCGCCGACCCGATCGCGCAGGACCTGACCAAGGCCCTGCTGCCGCCGGGATCGCCCGGCCACCTGCTCGGCACCGACCGGCTGGGCCGGGACGTACTGGCGAGGCTGCTGTACGGCGCCCGCGTCGACCTGCGCGTCGGGGTGCTGGCCGTGGCGACGCCGTTCGTCCTCGGTAGCCTGCTCGGGCTGCTCGCCGGCTGGGTGGGCGGCTGGTTCGACACGCTGCTGATGCGCATCGTGGACATGGTGGTGGCGTTCCCGTTCTTCGTCCTGGTCATAGCCCTGGTCTTCGCCCTGGGAGCGGGGACGACGAGTATCTACGTCGCGATCACGCTGGTGGGCTGGGTGGCGTACGCCCGCATCGTGCGCGGCGAGGTGCTGGTCGCCAAGAACCAGGAGTACGCCCTGGCCGCGCGGGTCAGCGGCCTGCCGACCTGGCGAATCCTGCTGCGGCACCTGCTGCCGAACGTGATCCTGCAGGCCGTCGTCTTCTCGATGAGCGACATCGTGCTGACGATCCTGGCGATCGTGACGCTGGGCTATCTCGGACTGGGCGTCCCGCCGCCCACGCCGGACTGGGGTTCGATGATCCAGGACGGCCAGCAGTTCATGCTCACGCACTGGTACCTGCCAGCGCTGCCGGGATTCGCCGTCGTGCTCACCGGCCTCGCGCTCGCACTGATCGCCGACGGACTGGTGGAACGGATGGGACGCCGATGAGCCCGCTGCTCGAGGTTGACGACCTGCAGGTGGACATCCCGCTGCCGCACGGCCGGCTGCGCGCGGTGCGCGGCGTCTCGCTCACCGCCGACGCAGGCGAGGCGGTCGGGCTGGTCGGAGAGTCGGGGTCCGGCAAGAGCCTGACGCTGCGCGCCCTGCTCGGGCTGCTCCCGCAGCCGGCCCGGATCACCGGGGGGCGCATCGTGCTGGACGGTGTGGAGATCACCGGCCTGCCGGCCAGGGAGCGCCGCCGGCGGCTCAGTGAGGCGATGAGCATGGTGTTCCAGGACTCCCTCACCGCCCTCAACCCGGTTATGCGGGTGGGCGCACAGATCGCGGAGGCGCCGCGTCGCCGGTTGGGGATGTCCGCCGCCGCGGCCCGGGACCGCGCTATCGAGCTGATGGACCGCGTCGGCATCCCCGACCCCGAACGCCGCTGCCAGGCGTACCCGCACGAGCTGTCCGGCGGCATGCGCCAGCGCGTCTGCATCGCGATCGCGCTGTCCACCAAACCCCGGCTGATCCTGGCCGACGAGCCGACTACCGCGCTGGATGTCACCATCCAGGCGCAGGTGCTGCAGGTCATCGAGAGCCTGCGCCGGGAGGAGGGGGTCGGGCTGATCCTGGTGAGCCACGACCTGGCGGTGGTGAGCCAGACCTGCCAGCGG
This sequence comes from Kribbellaceae bacterium, assembly GCA_033851195.1. Taxonomy (GTDB): domain Bacteria; phylum Actinomycetota; class Actinomycetes; order Propionibacteriales; family Kribbellaceae; genus Kribbella. The sequence continues at coordinate 11,995 of JAWWOY010000153.1, forward strand.
ATCTATGTGATGTACGCCGGGCGGGTCGTGGAGAGCGGCCCGGTCGTCGACCTGCTCACCGGGCCCCGCCACCCGTACAGCTTCGCGCTGCTGCGATCTGTCCCCGATCCGGACGCCCCGGTGCACCGCCTGCTCTCCATCCCTGGCCAACCGCCGGACCTGGCCGAGGAGCACGCCGGCTGTGCGTTCGCTCCCCGTTGCGCGTTCGTGGCGGACGCCTGCACCACGGACACCCCGTCGCTGGCACTGCTCGCCGCGGACCGGGCTACCGCCTGCCTACGGCATCAGGAGTGGGACCGCTGGAGCGACCTGATGGCGGTCGGCCACGCTGCGGGGGACCTGCTGGTGGAGGAAGAGAGATGAGCGAGCGTAACGGGAGAACGCGCATGAATGACTCCGAGGTGCTCGCGGTCGAGGGCCTGGCGCAGCACTTCATCGGCCGGCGCGGCCTGCCCGACCGGCTGGCCCGCCGGGAGCCGCACGTGGTCCGGGCGGTCGACGGGGTCGATCTGGTCCTACACAAGGGGGAGACGCTGGGCCTGGTGGGTGAGTCGGGTTGCGGCAAGTCCACCCTGAGCCGGTGCATCGTGGGCCTCTACCAGCCGACGGCCGGCACGGTTCGGGTCGCCGGTGAACCCATCAACGGCCAGCCGACCCGCGCACAGCGCCGCTTCGTACAGATGGTCTTCCAGGACCCGTACAGCTCGCTGAACCCGCGGATGACCGTCGGCCAGACGTTGGCGGAGCTCCTGCGCTACCACCAGATCGTGCCGCGCAGCAAGGTGGCGGACCGCTGCCGGGAGCTTCTCGACCTGGTCGGCCTCCCGCAGCGGGCGTTGGACCAGACGCCGCGGCAGTTCTCCGGCGGCCAGCGGCAGCGGATCGGGATCGCGCGGGCGCTCGCGGTCGAGCCGAATGTGCTGCTCGCCGACGAGCCGGTGTCGGCGCTTGACGTCTCGGTGCAGGCGAACATCATCAACCTGCTGCTCGACCTGAAGGAGTCTCTCGGACTCTCGATGATCTTCGTGTCACACAACATCGCGGTGGTCCGGCAGGTCAGCGACCGCACCGCTGTGATGTACCGAGGCCGCATCGTGGAGACTGGCCCGACCGCCCGCGTTCTCGAGCAGCCGGTTCACCCCTACACCCGCCTGCTGCTGGGTTCCGTACCTCGCCTGCTCACCCACGCCGGACCCGCGAGCGCGCCTGGCAGGGCCGTTGCGGACGCCGACCAGGGAGGCGCCGCCGCGGATCCGCCCCCACCCGTCGCGTCGGACGAGCGGGAATGCAGGTTCAGGTCCCGGTGCCCGGTCGCGGTGGCGGCCTGCGCCACCGAGCCAGGGTTGCTGCAGCTCTCGTCGGACCGCGAGCGGGGCGTCGCCTGCCACCACGCGGTGGAGCAGGCGGCATGACCGGATATCGCGCTTACTCCTATCTGGCGGCAGGCGTCGACTATCCGGAGTTCGAGCTCGCGCCTGAGTTCGGCCGGGTCCCGGCGTACTCCGCCGGCCTGCCCCCCGATCAGCAGGAGCGGGCCGGGCGACTGCTCGCCGACAGCGTCGTCATCAGCCTCCATGACCACCCGGTGCGGTTCCCGGCCCGCATGGAGGAGACGCCGCAGTACAACCGCACCGGCCGGCAGCACACGGCGTACGCCGGCCTCGCGGCGTCGGGCATGACCGTGGTGTTCGACAACATGATGGATGGCACGGCCTGCGTCACCGGGAACGCGCCCTGGCGCTGGACCGACATCATCACCGACCTCGGCATGCGGCAGGCCGACCTCGCTCACCAGCAGGACGTCCTCGTCGTACGTCGTCTCGCCGACATCGAGGACGCACACCGCACAAATCGGGTGGGTATCGTCTTCGGCCTGGAGGCGGCGACCCCGATCGAGAACGAGATCGACCGGCTCGACGTCCTCTACGGCCTCGGCGTCCGCCAGATCGGCATCGCCTACTCCGACTCCAACGCCCTGGGCAGCGGGCTGAGCGAAGCCATCGACGGCGGCCTCACCACATTCGGACGCCGGGCGGTCGAACGCATGAACAGGCTCGGCCTGGCCATCGACGTCTCGCACTCCTCCGACCGGACCAGCCTGGACGTGTGCGACCGCAGTGGCCAACCGGTGTTCATGACCCACGCTGGCGCCCGCGCCGTCTGGGACACGCCGCGGATGAAGCCGGACGACGTACTCCGGGCCATCGCTCGGACCGGCGGCGTCATCGGCATGTCGGCGGCGCCCCACACCACGCTGTCGGCTGCGCATCCGCTGCACAGCATCGACTCGGTCATGGACCATTTCCGCTACTGCGTCGATCTCGTCGGCATCGAGCACGTCGCGTTCGGACCGGACACGCTGTACGGCGACCACGTCCAGCTGCACACCGTCTTCGCCGGGCTGCTCGGCCACGGGACACGCAGCAGTCCGCCGTTCGAGAAGGTGCCGTACGTCGACGGCCTGGAGAACCCCACCGAGAACTTCGCCAACATCTGCGGCTGGATGGTGAGGCAGGGCTTCAGCGACGTGGAGATCCGGGCGGTACTCGGCGGCAACATCCTCCGCGCGCTGGCGGACGTGTGGGTCTAGGCAGCAGCCGGTCGACAATCGAATCCGTTCAGCGCCACCTTGCTCGGCGTCTCAGGCTTCGACTCCGAGGTGCCTGACCCGAGCCGCGCCGGCGCGCAGGCCAACGCCGCGCGCATCGCGTCGATCGAGGCACGGCTCGCGCAGATCGATGTCGACTCGCTCCACGACAGCGAGGCCGTCAACCACGCGGTGCTCGGCGGCCTCGCCTGGGGTGCCCGGTCGGATCTGGAGCACGGGCTCTGGGAGGCCAACGCTTCGGCGGCCAGCTACGCCTCGCCGCAGGCCATGGTCTTCCAATCGGTTCCGACGGCGCCGCTTCGCGACGCGGCCGCGGTGGACGGTTACCTGCGCCGGCTCGGCCGCCTCGGCTGGTATCTCGACGCGATCGCTGAGCGCTACGCCCGCGCGAAGGACGACGGCCGGGTGCCGACGGCGGTCGGTGTTGTGCATGCGATGGGAGCAGCTCGCCGGGCATCTGGCGCTGAGCCCGGCGGAAGACACGCTGCTCAGCCCCGCCCTCCCGGCCGATGTCGACACGGACAAGGTCCGGTCGCAGGCGGCGCGGATCGTGGCGGAGGAGGTCCGGCCGGCGATGCGACGCTTGCGGTCCAGGCTCCAGGACGAGCTGCTGCCCGTTGCCCGCCCGGACGACCGGGTGGGTATCCGCTTCGTTCCCGGCGGCGAGGAGGGCTACCGGGCCGCGGTTCGCCGGCACACGACCACCGGGTTGTCTGCTGAGGAGATCCATCAGACCGGGCGCGACTATCTCGACGCGCTCGGGGCCGAGTGGGCCGAAGTGGGCGGACGCGCACTCGGGACGACGGACGTAGCCGAGATCCGGCGCCGACTCCGCGAGGACCCAACGCTTCGCTTCACCGACAGGGCCGGCATCGTCGCCATGGTGGCCGGGGCGCTACGCCGGGCCGAGGAGGTGCGCGACGACTGGTTCCCGGCGTACGACCTGCCGCCCTGCGTCATCGAAGAGATCAACCCGATCGAGGCCGGCAATGCACCGCTGGCCTACTACCGGCCGCCGGCAGGTGACGGCTCCCGGCCCGGCGCGCACTGCGTGCTGACGGCGAACCCGCAGGATCGGTTCAGCTACGAGTACGAAGCCCTCGCGTTCCACGAGAGCGTGCCGGGCCATCACCTGCAGATCGCGTCCGCGCAGGCGCTGACCGGTCTTCCGGCGTACCGGCGGTTCCTCGATGCCGAGGTCTGCGGCTACATCGAGGGCTGGGGCCTTTACAGCGAACGGCTCGCGGACGAGATGGGGTTGTACACCTCCGACGTGCAGCGGCTCGGCATGCTGTCGTTCGACGCGCTGCGGGCCTGCCGGCTCGTCGTCGACACCGGTATGCATCACCTCGGCTGGTCGCGCCAGCAGGCGGTCGACTTCATGTGGCGGAGCACCGCGACCACGAAGGCGAACGTCGACAGTGAGATCGACCGCTACATCGCCTGGCCCGGACAGGCGCTCGCTTACCTGGTCGGTCGCCGCGAGATCAGCCGGCTGCGCGCGGTCGCGGAGCAGCGGCTCGGTCCGCGGTTCGATCTCCGCGCCTTCCACGGGACCGTGCTGGGCAACGGCGCGGTGCCGCTCGGCGTACTCGAGCAGATCGTCATGCGCTGGATCGAGCGGGATGCCGCCTGATCGGTCGCGGCGCTGAACTGAGCATCCAGCGACGCTGCCGTCAGGCCGTCGTACCTCCGTCGATGACCAGTGTGGTGCCGTGCGAGTAGGTGGCGGCGGGGGAGGCGAGGAAGGCCACCGCGTCGGCGATCTCCTCCGGCTGACCCATCCGGCCCGCCGGCACCCTCGACTCGAACGCCGCAATGCCCGCCTCGTCATGCCGGATCCAGTCGGCCATCGGGGTATCGATCAGACCCGGGCAGATGCTGGACACCCTGATGCCGTCCGGTCCGTGGTCGATCGCCAGGCTGCGGGACAGCTGGAGCAGCGCCCCCTTCGAGGCGCAGTAGGCGGCGCGGTCGTGCCCGCCGCGCAGTGCGGCTGTCGAGGCGACGTTGACGATGCAGCCGTCGCCCGCCGCGATCATGGCTGGCAGGAACGCCCGGCAGGTCAGGAACGGCCCGCGCACGTTGACCGCCATGAAACGGTCCCACTCGGCGACCGAGAGGTCGGGGATCCGGTGCCGGTCGAAGTAGCCGGCGGCGTTGACCAGAAGCCACGGGTCCCCGAGGGTCTCCCGGATCCGCGCGGCCGCGGCCTGGACCTGGACCTCGTCGGAGACGTCGGCGGCGACGCCGAGTCCGCCAGGAAGGTCGGCGGCCACTGTGTCCGCGCCCTCGGCGTCCAGGTCGAGGCAGGCGACCGCGAAGCCGTCCTTCGCCAGGCGCCGGGCGACTGCCGCCCCGATGCCGCCGGCTGCGCCGGTCACGACGGCGGTCTTCGGGGCGCTCATTCGGCGATCGCCCGGGTCAGCACCACCGTGGTGATGAACGTACGGAAGAGCTGCAGCGGATCTTCACTGGTCATTACCACGGTCTTGTCGTCCTTTCGCTCCACATCGCGCAGCCAGCAGGCCATCTCGGCGAGATCACCGTTGTGGAAACGCACGGTCAGAGTCGCGGGCAGGGTGATCGATGGCGGCCGGAAGGAGTCCAGGCGTTCGAGCGCGCGCTGGGCGCCGTCCCGGATCATCGCGCGGGCACGCTCCGGATGCGGCGAGCTGGCGGCGAAGCGGGTCACCGACTCCTTCACCACGACGGTCTCGATGCCGGGACAGAATGGCTCCGCTTCCTCGCCGGTGGTCCGGTCGCCGGTGATGAGCACCACCGGAACCCCATGGGCGAGCGCCACCAGCGCGTTGATGCCGGACTCGCCGACCACCTTGTCGTTCAGCCGGACGTCGGCGATAGCCCGCGGGTTGTATGTGTGCGACAGCGCGGACGCGGCAGAGCTCATCGACCCGTGGTAGGACACGAAGAAGATGGCGTCGAACGACGAGTCGAGCCCCTGCATCATGTACAGCGGCTTGTGCCGCCCGGACAGATAGCCGGCCTCGCCGTGCAGCTGGTCCGGCCGGAGGTTCTGCATGGTCGAGTGCGAGTCGTTGACGAGGAACTCGGTGGCGCCGGCCGCCAGGGCGCCGTCGATGGCGGCGTTGACCTCTGCCTGCAACAGCCCGCGGTAGTAGTCGTACTCGGGGCTCGGGCCGGCGCACTGGCTCCAGTCGACGACTCCCGTGGTGCCTTCCATGTCGCTGGACACGAAGACCTTCACAGCACGCTCCTTTCGTGGAGCTCAGGCTCGGCGGAGTCGGGCGTCATGACCGCGTAGGTCGCTCCACGGAGGGTGGCGGCACCGCCGTGCCGTCCGTCCGGGGTGAGGGCGAGGACCCGCAGCTCGGCGCGGAACTCGTCAGGCAGCAGGGCAGCGTCGGCGAGGGCGGCTCGGCAGGCCGCCTCCGGATCCACGCCGGCACCCAGCAGGTCGACCACCCGGCGGGCCGTGCCGCCGCGCATCGACAGCTCGCCGCGCCCTGTGCAGGCGGAGCCGCCGGCGCGGATGTCGCAGTAGTTGCCGGCACCGGGAACTGCGGAGTCGCCCACCCGGCCTGGATATTTCCACGGGTAACCGCTGGTGCTCACGCCCACGCACAGCTCACCGTGTGCGTCCAGCGCGAGGATGTTGATGGTGCCCCATGGCCCGTCGTGCGGGGCCAGCCGTCGGACCAGCTCCAAGGCAGCGTGCCGGTACGCCAGGTCGCCGGCCTGCGCGGTGGTGTCCTCCCCTTCGACGGACTCGTCCGTCGCCTCGAGCAGCGACGTGCGCCAAAGCTTCTCCGCCTCCGGGGTGAGCAGGTCGGCGGCGGGGAAGCCGCACTCGGCGGCGAACAAGGCGGCCCCGGCGCCGACGAGCAGGCTGTGCTGGGGGAGTCGTTCGAGGACGGCGCGGGCGACCGAGATCGGATTCGGATAGCCCTGTAGTCCTGCGACCGCGGCAAAGGCCCGGGAGGAGCCGATCATCAGCGAGGCGTCCAACTCCACCTCGCCGCGCGCGTTGGGGAGTCCGCCGGTGCCGACGTAGTGATCGGCGGTGTTGTCCTCGCACAGCCTCATCGCGGCCTCGACGGCGTCCAGGGCGCTCCCGCCGCTGACGAGGATCTCCATCCCCGCCGGAAGTCCGACTTCGCTGCGTTCGCTGCCGATGATGACGGGCGTCGTCCCTGGCATGTGTCTCCGTCCGGTCGTTCGAGGTGACCTGCAGCATAGCTGTGACATATCAGTTGTAGGCAAGGTGTTGCGCATGTCACCGTGGTCGGCATGCAGTTCACGATTCTCGGCAGCGGGGCCATCGGTGGCACCGTCGGCGCCTATCTCGTCCGCGCCGGTCACGACGTACTCTTCTGCGACATCGACGCCGACCACGTGGCGGCCATGAACGCCGGCGGGCTGCAGATCGAGGGGCCGGTCGACACCTTCCGGGTGCCCGCCCGCGCAGTGCTGCCCGATGCGCTGCCGGACCGCTTGGAGCGCGTCATCGTCGCGGTGAAAGCGCACCACACCTGGGCCGCCGCGGAAACTCTGACCGGCCGTCTGGCACCGGGAGGCTACGTCCTGTCGCTGCAGAACGGTCTCTCCACCGGCATCCTGGCGCAGGAGCTCGGTGCGGATCGGCTGATCGTCGGCTTCGTCAACTTCGGTGCCGACTACCTCGCTCCCGGCCGGATCCTGCACGGCAACGTCGCGACGTTCCGGGTCGGTGAACCGGCCGGGCCGGTGACGCCCCGCGTCGAGGAGTTGGTGGCGGCACTGCCGTGGGCGCAGGCCACCGACAACATCGCCGGCTTCCGCTGGTCGAAGGAGGCGTACGGCGCGATGCTGTTCGCCACCGCGGTCACCGACCTGTCCATCGCCGACGCCCTCGAGGACCTGGACTACCGGCCGTTCATGATCGCCCTCGCCCGGGAGGTGCTGGCGCAGGCGCCGGTCCGGCCGGAGCCGTTCGACGGGTTCGACCCGGACGATCTCGAGGCCTCGATCGACCGGCTGGTCGCGTTCAACCGGGCCAGCGCGAAGAGCCACTCCGGCATCTACCGTGACCTCGCGATCCGCAAGCGCCCGACCGAGGTGGCAGACCTCGACGGGCTCACCGGCCCGCTGACGGGCTACGTCGCCGAGCTGATCCGCGCGATCGAGCGGGGCGAGCGGGTCTGCGAACGGCCCAACCTCGACCTGCTAGCGGCGTACGAACGCGTCGAACGCCTCGGGCGCCCCCTCAACGCTGTCGTAGCGCTGCTGCCCGCGCCGGGTCGGGCGTCGAGCGGTCCGCTGCAGGGAACGCCAGTCGCCGTCAAGGACATGATCGACATCCAGGGACAGCCGCGCGGCAACGGCAATCCGCGGGACATGGCAGGAGCTCCGGCGGATACCGACTCCCCCGTTGTGGCCTTGCTGCGCGCGGCAGCCGCCGACGTCTTCGCGACCGCGTCGTTGCTGGAGTACGCCGCCGGTGCGCCGCACCCTGACATCCCGGAGGCCCGCAACCCGGCCGATCCGGCATTCACCGCGGGCGGATCCAGCGGCGGCTCGGCCGCCCTGGTCGGCGCAGGCGTGTGTCCCGCGGCGCTCGGTACCGACACCGGCGGGTCCATCCGCATCCCGGCCCACTACTGCGGCGTGGTCGGGATCAAGCCGAGCTACGGCCTCGTACCTGTCGCCGGCGTCGAGCCGCTGGCTCCGACTCTTGACCACGTGGGGGTGCTCGCGGCCGACGTACCGGCCGCGCGCCGGGTGCTCGAGGTACTCGCGGGACGCTCGCTGACCGCCGTACTGCGGGGCCCGCGCCGGTTCGGACTGCTGGTCGACCAGCTGGACCACCCGGCCGTCGAACCGGCGGTCCGACAGTGCGTCCTGGCCGCGGCGGACGAGCTGCGCCGGGCCGGCCACCAGGTGGTGGAGGTCGACGGCCGCCAGCTCGCCGCGTTGAACGAGGTGTTCGGCCCGATCGTCATGCACGAGGCGTGGGAGTCCCACCGCGACCGGTTCATCGGCGATCCCGATCACTACGGTGCGGCCACGCGACGGCTGCTGCGCAGCGGCTCGACCGTTGACAGTGAGGCGTACGAGGCCGCGTTGCGCCGCCGTGAGGAGCTGCTCCCGGCGGCCGCCGCGCTGCTGGACGGCCTGGACGCGTTGCTGGGACCGGTGGTGCCGTACGTCGCGCCGGAACTGACCCCGCCGATGGACACCGAGGCCGGCGAGCTGGAGGGCCTGTTCTCCGCGCCGTACAACGTCACCGGGCAGCCGGCGCTGTCCCTACCGGCTGGCCGGACCCCCGCGGGCCTGCCGGTCGGACTCCAGCTTGCGGCGCCGGTCGGCGCGGACGCGACCCTGCTCGCGATCGCCGAGGTGGTCGAGGACTGCCTCGCGGGGTAAGCCGGGCCCGCTCCTAGAACAGCCCTTGCAGGCTGGCTCGCGCGGTCTCGATGAGCGTGCGTACGGCGCGTTCGGCGGCCTCGGGGTCGCGTTCGCGCAGGGCCCGCAGGAGCGCGTCGTGCCGCTGGATGTGCTGGACGGTGACAACCCGGTCCCGGTGGCAGTACCGCCAGAAACGCAGGTTGTGCAGTGACAACGACTCGGCCAGCGGGCCCAGGAAAGGATTGCGGACCAGTTCCGCGAGCCGCACGTGCGCCTGATGGTCGATCGTCAGGAAGTGCAGGTAGTCGCCGGTGTCTCCGGCTTGGTCGACTGCCTTGAACAGGTCGTCGAGCTTGTCCAGCTCGTCGTCGGAGGCCTTTCCGCACAGCTCACGGGCCAGCCCGGGCTCGACGGCCAGCCGGGCCTCCATCAGGCTGAGCACCTCGTTGAGGCTCAGGCTCGCGACGACCATGCCACGCCGGGGAATCACGCTGATGAAACGCTCCAGCGCCAGCCGCGCGACAGCCTCGCGTACCGGCATCCGGCCGATGCCCAACGCCTTGGACAGCTGGAGCTCGTTGACCATCTCCCCAGGCGGAAGGGTCAGGTCGACGATCCGCGCTCGGAGCTCATGGTAAGCGGCCTCGCTGGCCCGGATCGGGGCGTCCGGGCTCAGCAGCACTTCGCCTGGCGACCGCGAGTGAGACTTCCCGGGCATGATGATCGACCTCGTCAACGGGGCGGGATGGCGAACCGGTGGACAACCGCTCCGGGAGTCCAGATATATCAAATGATGCTTAGGTAACGGTACAGACCGCACGCGCGGCGCGCCGACGAAGCGCATGGGGAATCGAGCCTGCCGCTGCCGACCGAGGTCGCGACCGCGGCCGGGAGGGCTGCACCGGACGCCGCTGTCGCGGATCTCAGCCGGGGATGGTTCCGTCGAGGTAGGCCGTGGCTCGCATTGAACCCATCGGCTCGCTCAACTCGAGCACGTGACCGGTGTTGAGCACTTTCTGCTCCCCAAGTGCTGGCCCGATCACCTGCATTCCAACCGGCAGGCCCTTCGCCACACCGCATGGGACCGAGAGGCTGGGCAGTCCCAGCAGGCTGGCGGGTCCTACAAGGCGCATCAGGCTCTCGATTGCGTCGACGTCGCGGCCGTTGATGGTCGTCGTGGTCTTCCCGATCAGCGGCGTGCGGGTCGGAAGCGTCGGGGCGACGAGCACGTCGACGCCGTCGAAGGCCCGCTGCATCTCGGATCGGAGGTGTCGGCGGAGCTGTTGCGCTTCGAGGTACTCCACAGCCGATGGCAGCTCCCCGCACTCGAGGAGCAGGCGTACGTCGTCGCTGTAGTCCTCAGGACGGTCGCGGAGGTTGGCGTGGTGCACGGTGCTGGTCTCGGAGGTGTCGATGATGGTCAGGGCCCACTCACAATTGCTGAGGCCGGGGATGCTGATCGACTTGATAGTGGCCCCTTGGCGGCGGAGTGCCTCTATTCCGTCCCGTACACATCGATCGATCTCGTCGTCCACGTCGGTGAAGAAGAACTCCTCGTCGATGCCGATGACGACCCCGTCGAGGGTGGAGGCCAGTTGGCCTGCGGTGCGGGTCGGCGGCTGGTTCAGAGAGCCCGGGTCGCGTGCGTCGTACCCGCTGATCGCGTCGAGGACGATCGCTGCGTCCGCCACGGTCCGAGTCATCGGGCCGATATGGTCAAGGGTCCAGGCCTCCGGGAAGCAGCCGAACCTGCTGACCCGGCCGTAGGTCGGCTTGAGGCCGACGATCCCACAGAGTGCGGCAGGGATCCGGATCGAGCCGGAGGTGTCGGTGCCGAGCGCCGCGATGGTCATGTTGCTTGCCAGCGCGGCCCCAGATCCGCCACTGGACCCGCCCGGGCTCATGGTGAGGTCCCAAGGGTTTCGACACGTCCCGTGGAACTGGTTGTCGGTGGTGCCACCAAGCGCGTACTCGTGCATGTTGAGCTTCCCGAGGAAGACCACCCCGGCGTCGGAGAGGCGGTCAACGACGGTCGCATTGGTCTCGGAGACGAAGTCGCCGTGGATTTTAGAGCCCATGGTGGTGACCCGGTCGGCGAAGTAGATGTTGTCCTTGATCCCCATCGGGATGCCGTGCAGTGGGCCGCGGTAGTGCCCCGATGCGATCTCGGTCTCGGCGTTCCGGGCTGCGGTCATCGCGTCGTCGCGGTACACCTCGATGTACGCCTTTAGCGTGTCGTCGTGACGGCTCACGTTGTCCAGTACAGCCTCGGTGAGCTCGACCGGTGAGAGCTCGCCGGTCTCGATGAGCTCCGAGAGCTGGCCCACCGACCGGGCGGCCAGGTCAGTCATGCTGGGCTCCGGCCGCGTCGAAGGTGACGGCGATCTCGTTGTCCGCGAGCAGCGACTCGTCCACCTGTGTGCGGAGGGAGCGCAATTTCGTCCAGTGGGCGTCGAGGGGCTCCCTGTCCTCGTCCGGGACGTCGAGCTCTCGGTTCGCGAGAAGCTGGGTGACGATCGGGTTCATGGTTGTCTGCTTTCCGTAGAGACTTCCCCGGTCATTGTTCAGTGAGCTGGGGCTCGCGGAGAGCGGCCATCGCCTCCCGACGCGAGCGGAGGTAGAAGAAGTAGTAGGCGAGACCAGCGAGGTAGATGATGGCCACGGCGAGGAGGTCCTTGCCTGCCTGTTGGCTCAGGGCCAGCACCGCGCCGCCGATCGCGAGCAGCGGAGGAAGCGGGTAGAGCGGGAGCCGGAACGTGCGGACCGCGCTCTTGTCTCGTCGCCGGCTCACGATGGTCGCCACGCCGACGAACACGTAAATCAGGATGGTGAGCACGGAGACGAACGTCACGACCGCGACGATGTTCGAGGCGAAGCAGAGGATGGTGGCGCAGGTGCCGACCACTAGGGTGGCCACCCAGGGCGCGTCGGTTGAGGGCAAGAGTTTCTGCAGGCCCTTGCTGACCGGTCCGGGCCAGATCCCGTCGCGCCCGCTCGCCCACAGCACGCGAGCGAACTGCAGCGTGATCGCGAGGCAGGCGTTGAAGAACGCGATCACTGCACCCACGATCAGTACTGTGGCCGCGGTGTGACCCCATCGCTGTTCCACCACGTAGGTCAGGGGTGTGCTCGAGCCCAGGAATGCTTTGAGGTCCGGCGCCCCGAACGCGGCGCCCAGGAAGGCGGCGAGCTCCAGCCCCACGCCGACCAGGCAGGACAGGAGTACCGCCTTTCCGACATTGCGGGTTGAGCCTTTGGTCTCCTCGGAGAAGGAGATGGCTGCGTCGTAGCCGTTGACCGACTGCAGCGCGATCGCCACTGCCGCCACGACGGCGCCGGCGCCGAATGACGCGAGCTTCCCGTCCACCAGACCGACCGGGTGCATGAACGTCGATATGCTCTGGCCGGGGTGGGAGAACCCGGCCACCGCGATCACGAAGATCACGACCAGCTCCAGTGCCAGGAACAGCGCGGTCATGAGGGCGTTGACGTGGATCTTCAGCATCGCGAGCCCGGTGACCACGACCATCGCGATGGCCGCGGACAGGTTCACCGGTATGTCCGCGTTCAGGGAGTTCAAATAGATGCCGACGCCGAGCGCGATGCTGGCGGGCAGGAAGATCGCCTGCACGACGTAACTGAGCAGGGTCAAGAACGCGGCCCAGGTGCCGAGCACTCGGGCGACGATTGAGTAGATGCCGCCGGCGATGGGATACAGCGCGCCGAGCTCGGCCATGCAGAGCGCCACCATCACCGCTAACGCGGCCCCCGCCAGGTAGGCCAGCACCGATCCGGTCCCGGCCACGGCCACGACCGCCAGACCCACGGTGAGTAGCGACCCGGCCGGGGTGATGTCGGAGAGAGTCAAGATCACCGAGGTCAGGGTGGTCAGTCCGCGTTCCAGCCGCGGCGTGTACCCCAGCTGTCGAAGCCGGGCATCGCCCTCGTGGGCGGTGTCGGTCGTCAAGTTCGCCATGTAGTCGTCCTTCGGTCTGGCAGAGCCCGGTGTCGCGGTAGTACCGCGAGTGTAGAAAGCCTCGGTGTGCGGCGCTTTGTGCGAACACACAGGTTTCCCGGGCGAAACCCATGCCATCGCACATGTCTCGGTGCTGTCGTGTCGGAGAAACACGGCGCCGGAGACGCGACCACCGCGGACCTCATCGGCGAGCACGGAAGCCGGGTGCTGGGTGGCGACGAAGGGTTGCCAACCTCCGCCGGGCACGCAGCCGGTGGCCGGGCCCAGCTAGGGGCCTTTGGGTGTTGGTGGCGTCGGCCTACGATCGATGGTGTTAGGAGGTGACGGTTCGCGGGCTCGGCAGGAATCGTCACGATCACGAGCGGAGATGGTTCATCGATGAGTGTGGGGACACGTCCTGATCGCAGGGTCCGCGGATGAGGACCCGCTTCAAGCCCGATCGCGGCCTGACCGGCCGGATGGTGGCCACCGGGTTTCTGCTCGGATTGTTGTACGTCGTCTTCGTCGCCGTACTGATCGCACTGACGAAGAGCGCGTTGCTGGCCGTCGTGATCGCCGCCGCGTTGCTGTTCAGCCAGTACTGGTTCTCCGACCGCATCGCGTTGTACGCCATGCGTGGTCAGATGGTCACTCCCGAGCAGGCGCCCGAGCTGCACGGCGTCGTCGACCGGTTGTGCGCGCTCGCCGATATGCCCAAGCCGGCGGTGGCCATCGCGGACTCCGACATGCCGAATGCGTTCGCGACCGGGCGCAGTCCGAGCAAGGCGGTGGTCTGCGTGACGACCGGGCTGCTACGGCGGCTCGAGACCGACGAGCTCGAGGGTGTGCTCGCCCACGAGCTGTCCCACGTCGCGCACCGGGACGTGGCCGT